>CAMYKF010000600.1 GCA_947258905.1 uncultured Pirellulaceae bacterium
CGATTCGGCAAGGGACCGTATACCCGTACCAGTTCGGCCTCCGGCAAGGAGGTCATTGCGCAGCTGGAAGGCATCACCAGCGAATTGCAAAAGGCGGCCGTCGACCAGAAATGGAATGTGGACTGGCCCAAAATGGAACGGCTGGTGGAAAAGGCCAATGAATCGGTCAAGACGAATGATCAGGCGATGGCCATCCGCTGTTACGCGCGAAGCATTTGCTTTCTGATGGAGCAATTGCGCAAACATTCGCGCGCGAGCGCCGCCGATACGGGCATCGATTCCGGGAACTGACCACGCGGATCCGGCCCTGCTGTCACTTTTCAAGCTGTCGCCCGGCAATTGTGGTTCTCGCGGCCCCGATCACTTGCTAAGGTCCCTGGCCCGACCTGTCCCGTGACCGCATCTGCCCATGAAGATTCTGACTCGCTACGTTAGCATCGAGCTGACCAAGGTCTTCCTGATCACGCTTTCCGGCATGACGGCGATGATGATGGTTGTGGGCCTGGTTCAGGAAGCCATCCGGCAAAACCTGACGCCGTTGACCATCCTGCAGTTGATTCCCTTTGTGTTGCCCAACGCGTTGTGCTTCGCGATCCCCGGCACCATTCTGTTTGCCACCTGCATGGTGCTGGGTCGCATGTCGTCCAGCAACGAAATTGTGGCGGTCAAGTCGATGGGGATTTCACCGATGGCCGTCCTGTGGCCGCTGCTCATCATGGCGTTTGTGCTGAGTATCGTCACGGTCTACCTGAATGACATGGCGGTCAGCTGGGGCCGCCGCGGCGTTTACCGAGTGGTGCTGAATTCGGTCGAAAAGACAATTTACGCGGTGTTGCACTCGCAACGATCCTATCAGAACGGACGCGTTGCCATCTTTGTCGATGATGTCCGCGACGAGTTGCTGGTCCATCCCGTGGTGCATATCTACGGCGAGGGCGGTCAGGGGGATTTCCAGTTCAGTGCCGAATCGGCGCGGTTGTCGGTCGATCCCGAGAAAGATGTGCTGGTGTTCTCGGTCAAAAACGCTGTGGCCAATCTTTCCGAAGAAGGGTTAAACGCCGTGTTGCCCGACGGTGATTTGCCCATACCGCTGCGCAACGCCACGCGTCGCGAGACACGCGATGAAAGCCCGTCCAATTTGCCGCTGCGTGTGATGAGGCAGCAAATCCAGCAGCAGAACGACCGTAATGACACCCAGCGACGGAAACTCGCCATGCAGGCCGCCTTCCAGATGCTCGGTGGCGACTTTGTCAGCCTGACCCATCCGGACTGGCCTGCGCTGATTGGTGGCCTGGTCGGGGGGCAGGAACGGGTTTATCGATTGCAAACCGAGCCCTGGCGACGTTGGGCCAACGGTTTCAGCTGTCTGTGCTTTGTGTTCGTTGGCGCACCGCTGGCGATTTACCTGCGACGCAGTGATTTCTGGAATACCTTTGCCCTGTGCTTTATCCCGATCCTGATCGTGTATTACCCGCTGTTGATGTTCGGAGTTGGCAACGCCAAATCGGGTGACCTGCCACCACCGGTGGTGTGGCTCGGCAACATTGTGTTGCTGTTGATCGGCTGGATACTGATCCGCAAGATACTGCGCAACTAGTTACCAGTACTACAGCGCGAAGTTCCATTCGACTTGTAGCCGAAGTTTCAAAACCTCCCGAGTTTCCGGTGGTAGCCCGGCCCGAATTCTTGCGAATCCGCCTAACTTGCGCTGGAGAACCAGATCGTGTGCCCCTGGCAGGGAAAGATGCCTGCCCACGTCAACTACACCATCGCGATCGGCACCGGCATGCAGTACTGCCAGGCGGGTTTGAGCTGTAATTGCCGACACCGCTCGATCTGAAACATTCGCGGCGCTTCGCGACTGAGGCACAGCGCCAAAAAGCTGCGTGGGCCGGCGAAACGGATCGGACTGGCCACGCGGCGAGTGCGGTTACCTTGCTTGTCCTCGTATTCAAATTCCACGACATAGTGGTCGGGGTCGCTCATCGCGCGACGCAATTGTTGTTTCACGGATGGAACCTCCAGAGAGCCGATTGATCGAACAATCCAATTATCGGCGGTCCGTGGACACGTCAGGTCGCTGGCTGCTATCAAATGACGGCCAGGGCAGGCAGATACAGGCCGGTTTGCCGTTTTGTCCCGGTAAATGGCGTTGCCGCCGGTCCCGGGCAACTGCTACTCTCCCGCCCCCCGCAACCGGGGACCCGTGTTTTCGCATTTTTCTTTTTGTGTTCTTTCGACCGACTGCGGAGAACCCACCGTGCAGTTTCGCAAGCGAATCCGCTCGCAGATGTACTATGGCGCGGCGATTTTGCTGTTCATCGTACTCGCCTTGTCGGCTGCCGGTCTGCAAGGCGTGATGAAGTTTCGCAAGCTGACCAAGAACATCCGGGACCGCGCCACCGAACTGCCTTTGGCTGCCCAGTTGAGTACCGAGATCAGCAATCTGCGAGTCACGTTCTCGCGAATCGAGGAGCGCCCCCAGTTTCCTGTTTCGTCAGTGCATCAGTTCTTGCACAACGAATCCGATTGCCAGTGGCTCACCTGGGCTGATCAATTTCGACTCAATCTGAACAACGTGAACCGCGCCCTTAACGAATACGAATTCCAGCTGAACAGTGTGCTGGGCAGCCAGTCGCATTTGACCGACAACTCGCTGGAACTCAACTCGGTGGTCAGCATGCACAGCCACGTCGACTGGATGTACCACAACGCGCGTGCTCAGGATTTTTGCGACCCCGTATTTATGGAGCGTCTGAGGGACAAGCTGACCGAGTTGCAGGGCGAGGCCAGTCTTTTGCCCGAACATATGAAACAGCGGATGGAAAAGTTCGCGTTTGCCGCCCGCAAGGAATACCATACCTGGATCACCGTCGCCGTGTTGATGACTTTTGGGGCGGTGCTGTTGCTGGGCCTGTTGATTCGCCGCTTTCGGGCCAAGATCTTTTCGCCTCTGGATGAACTGGTATGCGGCTCGCGTCGCGTGGCCGCCGGCGATTTCGACCACCGTATTCAGCTGGACAGCGACGATGAAGTCGCCGAACTGGCCGCCGCACTTAACTCGATGACCTCCAATTTCCAGGCCATCAAGGCGGATTTGAACAGTCAGGTCCAGCAGCGTACCCGCGAAGTTGTCCGCAGCGAGCAGATGGCCAGTGTCGGATTCCTGGCCGCCGGTGTGGCTCACGAAATCAATAATCCGCTGGCCTCGATTGCCTGGAGTGCCGAATCGCTGGAAACCCGGCTGCATGACATCCTCTCCCCGGATTGCTCGATGAGCGACGAACAGCGGCAGGATGAAATCGGGGAAATGAAAAAATATCTGCAGCGAATCCAGGAAGAGGCTTTCCGTTGCAAGGGCATTACATCCAGCCTGTTGAACTTTTCACGCCTTGGTGACGCCCAGAAGACGCCTACCGAAATGGCCTCGTTGATCGAGGATGTCGTGGACATGTTGCGGCCGCTGAGCCGTTATCGCGACAAGGAAATTGTCGTGGATTGCGATCGTGGCGTAACGGCACTGGTCAATGCCCAGGAGATCAAGCAAGTCGTATTGAATCTCGTCACCAACGCGCTCGACAGCATTGACCGCGGCGGCGTTGTGACGGTTCAAATGCAGCAGGACAAGGCAAAAGAACTTGTCCATCTGGTCGTAGCCGACAACGGCTGCGGCATGGATGACGATGTTTTGCAAAACATCTTTGAACCATTTTTTACCAAGCGACGTGACGGGCAGGGTACCGGACTGGGACTCTCCATCACGTGGCGAATCATTCAGGAACACGGCGGATCGATCCGCCCGCATAGCAACGGGCCCGGCCACGGTTCCACCTTCACTGTTTCCTTACCACTGGTAAACCATGAAGAAGAACGAGAAAGAAAACGCCAGGCAGCCTAGCCTGAAAGTACTGTTTGCAGACGACGAAACCCATTTGCAGGAATTGATCGCTGCCGAACTGCCCCGCATGGGTCATCAGGTCACCGTCTGTCCCGACGGACTGACCGCCGTCGCCGCGCTGGAAAAGAACGCTTACGACTGTGTGCTGGTCGACCTCGACATGCCCGGACTCAATGGCATCGAAGTGATCGCCAAAACCAAAGAGATGTCGCCGGATACCGAGGCCATCATACTGACGGGCAAGGGCTCGACGGAAACGGCCATCGCAGCTCTGCGTCACGGCGCGTTTGATTATCTGCAAAAGCCCTGCAAACTGGTCGAACTGCAATCGCTACTGCAACGCGTCGCCGAAAAACGTGAACTCAGTAATCGTTGCCACGCCCTGCAGCTGCGTCTCAAGCGATTCGAAGGCACCCATCAAATGGTGGGCCAGCATCGCAGCATGCAACGCGTGCGGGCGTTGATCGAAAAGGTCGCACCGACCAATTCCACAGTCCTGATTCTTGGTGAAACCGGCACCGGCAAGGAACTGGCAGCCCGTGCCGTGCACGATCAAAGCGATCGTCACGAAAATCCCTTTGTTACCGTCAACTGCGGCGCCCTCCCGGAGAACCTGATCGAAAGTGAACTGTTTGGGCACCAGAAGGGCGCCTTTACCGGTGCCGATGAAGCGAGGGCCGGGCTGTTCGAAGTGGCCGATGGCGGCACGCTGTTCCTGGACGAAATCGGCGAACTGCCCAAATCGCTGCAAGCCAAATTGTTGCGGGTTTTGGAAAGTGGCGAGATCCGCCGCATCGGCGCTAACGACTCGTTCAAGGTCGACGTGCGTATCGTGTGTGCGACGCACCGCGACGTTAACGCCATGGTGGCCGCGGGTGACTTTCGCGAAGACCTGATGTACCGCATCAACACGTTTGAAATCCAGTTGCCACCACTCCGCGATCGCATCGACGACATTGAACGGCTGGCCGTGCACTTGTTGGGCCGTACGCGTCCGGAAGCCGTGGAGATGAAACAGCCGTTTGACGAATCGGCCGTCGAAGCCTTGCGTTCCCATGTCTGGCCTGGCAACATCCGCGAACTGGCCAACGTTGTCGAGCATGCGTCGATCATCAGTGAGCAGTTGCCGGTGACCGCCGAGGACCTGCCGCGCAAGTTTGGCAATCGCAATCTGGTCGGCGGCAAACTGGTCACCAGCGGCATGTCACTACGCGAGATCGAGGCCCATGCCATCGAAGCCGCGCTGGATCGTCACGAGGGCAACAAGAGCGCCGCCGCCCAGGAACTCGGCATCAGCCTGAAGACACTCTACAACAAGATCAACCAGGGCCTCGTGCAGAATCGCGCCGCGTAGGGCCACCCTTGCAGGGTTGCCGGGGCCGTTGGGCTTGGGGCCACCTTCAGTTGTCCTGGGGCTGCGCCCCAGGCTAACACAGGGCCAGCCCGTTGGGCTTGGGGCCACCCCTTCGGGGTTGCCAGGGCCGGATGTCGTTGTCTTTAAGGCCCAACGGGCCGTTGCTATGTCAGCCCAGGGCAACGCCCTGGGTAAACTGGTCCCCCAAACAACAAAGCCCCAAAGGGGCGTCCCTAACCAACGTCACCTGTGGCCATGACGGATTACTCTTCCAACCGACCCTGCACCTCATCCAGCACGTCATTGAGCCGATCTCGTATGGCATCATTGTCGGCGTCGTAGTGCTCTTCGCGGCGACTGTTGAGCATCAAGGCGTAATTGAGTCCGTCCAATCGCTGCTCCATCAAGGTGGTCGTCGTTTGGGGATGACTGCCAAACTGGTAAAAGTACCGGCGGCGATCGCGCGTGCGGGGCTGGCCGTCCATCCAGTACGCGTCCATAAACCGGCACAACGATTCGGCCGTCGTGGCAAGCCCGCTGGCTGAATCGCGCAAATGCAAATTCAGGTGATTGTCGGCTAGATAAAAGATCTCGTGGCTGCGACGGTTTTGCTGACGCGTCGAGGAAATCCACAGGTTGTCGATGCCGGCTGGTTCGGCCACCAGTTCACGCACCGCCTCGATATACGACTGGCCCGTCGCCTTCTCAATCACCAGGCCCAACAGCAGATACCCGAAGTTGGAGTAGTAATCTTCGGCACCCGGATCGGCCTGCAAGGGCTGCGACCACATATGACGCACGATGTGATGCTTTTGCATGCGACTGACCCGCATGGCACGGCGGATTCGTTCGATCTCGTACATCGGATCCGAAGTGGCAGTGCGATCCCAGCCGCCGCGATGGTCCAGCAGATGAGCGACGGTGATTTGCCGTACGCGCTCGTCGGCCAGACCAGCGCCGTCAGGCTGGATGCCCAGATAGTCAAACACCAGCAAGTCTTCACTGATCGTACCCGCATCGATCAGCTTGCGAATGGCTGTACAGGTGAACGGTTTGGTGCAACTGGCCAACCGCATGCTGTTACGCGGCGTCGTCTGGACTCGCTGCCGGCGATCGGAAAAGCCATAGCCACGGGTGTACAGTGCTTCGCCGCGCCGGCTGACGGCGATGGTGGCGGCCGTCGCGCCGGTCAGTCGCATGGCATCGGTTACTGCCTGATCAACTTTGGCGAACACACGGTCGGACGCCGAACCGGGTGACTGGGCTGCGGCCGGAACCGCCCACAGCGGAATCAGCCCTAATACCACCAGCCAGACAAAAGGACGCCAATCCTGTCCGGAAAAACTGCCTGTATTCATCCCGGTTCCGCTGCCTTGGGTTAATTGCCCGCTTCAATGTATACTGACTGGCGCCCGCGGCAAGGTTGCTGCTGGCCTGCAATTGTTTGCCCGGAATCCATTCATGCCGCGTATAACGACCCGTTTGCCGATCGCCCGCCAGGTAGTTTGCCTGCTCGTCCTGTGTGGGTTGTTTCAGGTTTTTGTGCTGGGAGGCTGCGGATTCGTGCGTGAACGGCCGGCTGCCGCATCGGAAGACGAAAAAGAACTGGACCCCACCGAGCTGGTGGCGCTGGAACCGGGTTCCGGGTATTTCCAGACGTGGGAAATGGACAATGGCCGGCTGGTCAGTTTCGTGGTATCGGTGCCGACCGAGTATACCCCTGGCACACCCACGCCGCTGGTTGTGGCTCTGCATTTTGGCATGCCCCGCGCCAAGCAGTTCATGGGTCGCGAAATGGTTGGCCGCATGGTGCAACCATGCACCGACGACCTGAAGCCCATCATCGTCGCGCCCGATTACATCAACACATCGTGGACCAACGAAGAATGTGAGCAAGCGGTGATCGGGCTGGTCCACAAGATATGTGAAACCTACAACGTCGATCGCCAGCGGATTCTGATACTTGGATACAGCAGCGGTGCCACCGGCGTATGGCATCTGGCCGGACGCCATCCGGATTTATTCACAGCCGCCATCGCCCTGGCAGGCCGCCCCACCGACGATTACCTGGAGACGAACTGGTCGGTGCCCATGCTGGTCATCCACTCCAGATCCGACGAGGTATTTCCGTTCGCCGATGTGACCCAGGCCGTACAGCAAATGCGGGCTCGTGTCGGCGGGATCATTCAGCTTTATGAGCTGGACGCCATCAGCCACTATGAATCCGCCAAATTTATCGAACCTCTCAAGGAAGCGGTGGAGTGGGTGCAGGAAGTCTGGAACTCCAACGCAGCGGCCGACGGCGATACGCAGGACGACTAGAGAGCAAGGTCGCTGGTTGCCGCTCCCTTTCTTTTGCCCCGCGGCACAGCCCAATCCAGACTGGCAAGGCATAAGGACGAAAACGAGGACAAGGACAAGGTTCAACACTACTGCATGTTTCGCACCACGCCCTTGACCACGCCAATCACTCGGGCATCGCGTGTATAGATGGGCTTCATGCGGCGATTGGCCGGTTGCAGGCGAATCCGGTTCTTTTCCGGATACCAGTACTTGAGGGTCGCTTCGCCATCGCTGGTACGCACCACCACGATCTCGCCGGGATGCGCGGTGCGTCGCGGATGCACAATCACATAGTCACCGTCGCAGATGTGCGCTTCAATCATCGAATCGCCCGTCACTTCCAGAGCATAGGCCCCGCGGCGATTCAGTAACTTGGTAAAGTCGATGCGTTCGTGTTGCTCGATCGCTTCATGCATCGCGCCGGCAGCCACCTGGCCCGCCAGCGGCAGCCCTCTCGTCTCGGCCTGGTACTCGGGTGACAACTCGATCGAACGCGACTTGCGCGGAGTCCGGGTGATGTATCCCTTGTTGACCAGAGCATCGAGGTGGCACACCACACCGTTGGGTGAACCGATCCCGAATTCGTCGGCAATCTCGCGAACCGTCGGACCGTACCCCTGAGTTTCGATCTCGCGGCAGATAAACTTGAAAATCTCTTTTTGACGAGGTGTCAGTTCCGTTTCCATGATCCAGTCCATTCCCTGGGTGTTATGATGCGAGGCGATTCGACCCGATGTCGGGGAATAACGGCCCGTTAACGAGCCCCTTATTCCCGCGTACGATACATCTTTCGACGTTGCATATATCCTAGCCTGAATTGCATGGTGTACAAAGTGCCAGTAGCGACTTGGCGGGCCGGCAGTCCTTTTTTGGTCGCAATGGGGATTGCCCTGATTGCCCATTTGATGCCGCCGGCTGTTGCCAGCGTTGTGCAGGAGCCGGCCAGCCGCGTGCCTCGCGAAACGCAGAACCCGGCACGTTCGCTATTGGCTCCGATCGCCAGCGAAAACTGGGAGCAAGCCGCCCGGATCGCGATCGAACTCGCCGATTCGCCCGCCCAGGACGCCGGTAACTGCCGTTGGTCCACCGATGACACGGGCTCAATCGAAACCTGGTTGCCTGCCGAAGAGTGCACATTGCGTCAAATTGAAACCCTGCTTTTGCAGCACAACGAACTGCTGACTGAGTGGCGTCGTCAAGCGGATCGCGTGGCCAGTCGCCAGCTGGATGCCGCGTTGCGCGATGCGTCGCTGTCCGATTTGAAACAACTCGTGCGGCGATATCGTTTCAGCAGTTCGGGCGACCGCGCCAGTCTGGCATTGGGCCGGCGGCTGGCGGCCCGCGGCGAGTTGCGGGCTGCCATCGCCTGCCTCGAAAGAATCCATCCAACGTTGCCACAATTTGATCAAACGCGTTTGGCCGATCCACCTGCCTGCTTACCGGATTCACAGTTATCCGTCCCCGAGATCGCAGGGCAACTGGTCGTGCTGCACGCACTTGTTCATCCGCAGAACGAGCACGTCACAGCGAATCTGGAAACTTTCGATCGCCTGTTTGCCGATGCCCAGGGAAAACTCGGTGATCGGCAAGGTGTGCTGCGCGATATCCTGCGCGAGTTGATACAGGAAGCCTTGCCGCAGGAAACGCAAACTGCCGCAACCCCGGCACTGGATAGCTCGTCACTAACGAGTTTGTGGAATATCAACATCGGCGAGTCCGACCATGCGGAGTCCCGGCAGACGACATCGAACACACCATCGACTCCTTTGCCCTTGCTGGCATCCGGTCGTGTATTTTGGGGTGACCGGCACCGCATTTGCGCTGCCGATTTGGCCACCGGTAAGCCACTGTTTGATGCCGGATCCGAAGTCGGTTCAGCGTTGAACCAATACGCTTTATGGCAATCGGTCGACGTTTCCGGAATCCAGGAACAGGAAGTCGAACTGCCACTGCAACGTCTTGATCTCAGTGAAGATGGCCGGCAGCTGTTTGCCACCTTTGCAGATCGTCAATCCAGCTACATCGTCGGCGTTGATGTGCAGCAGCAGGGCAAGTTGCTGCCAGGCTTTCCGCTATTACCGCCCGCTGCCAACTGGCGTTTTGATTCCTTTCCCCGGATGCAGGATGGAAAACTGTTTGTCATGGCCCGCCGCGGAATCCCGGGGTCATGGCAAGTCGATTCGGTTTTGCTTTGTTACGAGTTGCAATTGACCGAGCGAATCCAGGCTCCCCGGCTGCTGTGGCAGACCCAATTGTGCACCGCCGAGTTGCAGCGCGAGAAGGAAACCAGCGAGTCGACCGACGAAGCCCCCGGCGAACCGCCCACCGCCGGATTGACGCTGGATTCCGACCGCCTGATTTGCAGCACCAATCTTGGCGTCATTGCTGCGGTCGATACGCGAACGGGCAGGGTGCACTGGCTGGTGCGTTATCCGCGGCTGGACTGGTTTGACAGCGATCCCGATGTCACCCGTGTGCCACGCCATCGCACGGGCGAACCGCCGCTGGTCGACGGCCGCAGTATTTTTGTCATGCCGGCCGACAGTCCTTGCGTTCTCAACCTCGAGCGTGGATCGGGAAAGGTGTATTGGGCAACCAATTTGCCGGCTGCCAGCCAATTAATTGGTGCTGACAACGAACATTTGCTTACTGGCGGGTGGCAAGTGGTCTGGCTGGATCGCGTCAGCGGCAGAACCCGGGCGGCGTGGCCGTCCAGTCATTTCCCGGTGCAACCGGGCATGCGATTGCCGTCCCTCCGCGGCAATGGACGAGCGATCGGTTTCGGCCAGTCTGCGTTGCTGCCAGCTACCGGTGGTTTGTTTCAGGTCACCGCGGCACCGCTCAATCAGGGAGACACGCGTCAACGGGCAACGGCTCAGGAACTCGATCTGCCCGGTCCGCAAATGGACGGTGGGCACGTGTTCGTGGAAACGGATATCATGTTGCTGGTCACCGGCCAGCGCATTCAGGCGTTGACCATCGACCGTTAGTCAGAAAGTAGCGCTACAACGGTTCGTGGTCGAATCTCTCACGAGATTCGCTACGTTCTCAGCCAAAGTCGTTAGAGGTTATTGCGCTTTTTTTCAACCTCTCCCATGATTGGGAAAGGTCAGGACCCGCTTTAAGCGGGGCCTGGGTGAGGGCTGATAGACTGGATAACGTTTCATGGGAACATAATACAATTAAAACGACGCAACGCTCCCCCTGATCCGGCCTTCTCCTCCAAGGCCTGATCCGGCCTTCTCCTCCAAGGGGAGAAGGCTTGCGGACAAGCGCAATATCCTCGTTAGACTTTGGAAAACCCGACACTCAAAAATATCAGCAATTCATTGAACGAACATTCGACCAATCCCGGGACCGCCGATCCAGCCGAACTGAGTCAGCAACTGCGCAAACTGCGCGATGCCATTGTGCAACAGGTCGGCAAGGTAATTGTCGGGCAACGCGAAGTCATTGATCAGATTCTGATTGCCATGTTTTCTCGCGGGCACGTATTGCTGGTCGGCGTGCCGGGTTTGGCCAAGACACTGCTGGTGCGGACGCTGGCCGAAACGCTCGATCTGGATTTCAGCCGCATCCAGTTCACGCCGGACCTGATGCCGTCGGACATTACCGGCACAGAAGTCATTCAGCAGGATCCGGCCACCGGTCAGCGCGAGCTGCGATTCATCCGCGGCCCGGTGTTCGCCAACATCATTCTGGCTGATGAAATCAACCGCACCCCGCCCAAAACCCAAGCCGCCATGCTGGAGGCCATGCAGGAACAACAAGTCACCGTGAGCGGCGAAAAACACTCGCTGGAAACGCCCTTTATGGTGCTGGCCACGCAGAACCCGATTGAACAGGAAGGCACCTATCCGCTGCCTGAAGCGTTGCTGGATCGATTCATGATGCAGATCACCATCCGCTATCCCGACGAAGTGGATGAACTGGAGATCGTCAAACGCACGACAACGACAGAACCGCAGAGTTTGTCGGCGCAGTTTACGGCCGAACAAATCGAACAAACCACCGAGATCATCCGGCAAATTCCCATTGCCGATCACATCGCCCTGTATGCCATTCGGCTGGCGCGTCTGTCCCGACTGGTGCAGGCCGGTGATCCGCAAGACCTGCCGTTTGTCAATCCCGCCAACCAGACGGGCCTGGCCGATTTGCAGCAGTACTTGCAATCGTATGTGCGCTGGGGCGCCGGTCCGCGGGCCAGCCAGTACCTGGTGCTGGCCGCCAAGGCACGCGCCGCGCTCGATGGCCGGGCCTGCGTGACGCGGGATGATATCCGTCAGGTTGCACCCCCGGTTATGCGTCACCGCATTCGCACCAATTTTCAGGCCACTTCGGAAATGATTGATGCGGACCAGATAGTCGGACGCATCATCAACTTCCTCGACAAGATCGAAGACCAGCCAAGTGACATCGACGACAAGCTTTTTGGATCCGCGAACCCTGGCTGATCTGGAAGGCCTGGCACTGCGGACGCGTTACATCATCGAGGGCTTGCTCACCGGCACGCACCGCAGCGCCCACCTCGGTTACTCGACCGAGTTTTCACAACACCGGCCCTACGTGCCCGGCGACGAATTGCGACACGTGGACTGGAAGGCACTGGGCCGCACCGATCGTCTGTACGTCAAGCAATTCCACGATGAAACCAATCTCACGTGCACTTTTTTGCTGGATGCCAGTGCCAGTATGTCGTATCGGGGGGCGCGGTCGCCGCTGTCCAAGTTCGAATATGCAAGTTGCCTGGTCATGTCGCTGGCATGGCTGTTGCGGCACCAGGGAGATGCCATTTCGCTGACGACATTCAGCGACAAGCCGCTGCGGATCCTGCCACCGGCCGCCAATGACGCCCGCCTGGCGGAGATGATCGAGCTGATCGAGTCAACAATCCCGGCAGGACCATCGGTCATCGATGTCGCGTTGCGAACGTGGGCTTCGGGCGTCGGTCGCCGGCAACTGGTGGTCGTGGTCAGCGACCTGTTTGGCGATGCGGGCAAGGTTACACACGTCCTTGGTGACCTTGATCGGTTTGGGCACGAAGTCATCGTGTTTCAGCTTTGCGACCGCGATGAAGTTGAATTTCCGTTTGAGCAACACACCTGCTTCGCCGATTTGGAATCACCGGAATCCATGTCGCTGGACGCTGAATCGTGGCGTGAGGCTTATCTGCACGCATTCAACGAGTTTAATCAGCAGATTCGGCTGGCTTGCCGTCAATCATCCATTGACTTGTGCCAGCTGATTACCGATGAGCCCCTGGCGGCGGCGCTGGGCAATTTCCTGACAACCCGCATCCGCACGTAGCCGTTGATCATGAATTTGTTATTTGCTCAACCGTGGATGTTGCTGTGGGCTGTGGCGGCACTGATCCCGCTGATCCTGTATTTGCTGCGCAAACGCACCGCGCGAACCGTCCAGTGGGGTGCGATACAGTTCTTGCAAACAGCGTCACGCGGACCCGCGCCACGACCACCCTGGCGACGGCTGCTGTTGTTGTTGACACGTATCGCCATCCCGGTTGTTGTCGCATTGGCGGCTGCCACGCCAGGTTGTCTGCAAACATCAGGCGGCGCGGCTGGCAACTTCGCTGATTCAGTCGCGACGCACCACATTTTCGTGTTCGATCTTTCGGGTTCGATGGGCCCTCGTGCGGGTGATCATGGGGCGTCTCCTGCCCGGCAATCGATCGAAGCTGCCTTGCAGCAGTTGTCTGCAGCGCAACAGGGCGACTTGTTTTCTGTAATCACCTGCGGAGCCGCTGCACCCACGGGACTGGTCGTCGCTGCAACAGCCGATCGGGAGCGAGCGAGCAATGTCATGCGGAACTTGCAAGCAGGTTACGGTACCTTTCGAACGCAAACTGTGATGAATGCGGTTGCTCAATCGATCGACCAGACTTCACAGCGCGGATTAAACGTCGACCACCAAATCATCATCTATTCCGATTTCGCCGTCGCGGACTGGTCGGACGAGGATTTCTTGTCGCCGGCCGGATTGGACGAGATCACAAAAACATGCGCTCTGGTAGATCGATCTGCGGAACCAGGACCAAACCTCGCCATCTCGGATTTGCGAACCAGCGCTGGCAGGTCCACGGTCGGGCAATCGATCATCGTGGAAGCGTCGGTTCGGGTTCTCGGTCAAGCGAGCCCGGGTCCGGACAACACGGTCGTTCCGCGTAAGACGAATGTTGAATTGATTGTGGATGGAGTTCTGGTGGCCCGCCGTCCGCTCAATGTAATTGGAAGTGAGATTGGCACGATTTCGTTCGATGTACCTGTCGATCGGAACGGTTCGATTCCCGTCACTGCCCGAATTGACGATTCGGGTTTGCTGGCTGATGACCAGCGACATTTGGTAATCGTCGGGCAGGCAGCGATTCAGGTACTCGTCGTCGACGGCGGCAACCAGTCACCCAATCCATTAATAACGGCCTTGTCGGGAACGGACAAACAAGGTTCCGACAAACCCGTTGTGGAACTGGCAACGATCGAACCTTCTCAACTGGCGACGGCACGTCTGGATCGGGCCGACGTGATAACGCTAACCGGCATGAGCTCGATCGATGAATCGCAACGAAAAACACTAGTCGAGTTCACGCGCCGCGGCGGCCGCCTGCTGATAAGCCTCGGCGAGATTGCTGAACGGGCGACGTGGCAAGCCTTGTTGGACGATCTGGGTGCGGGTGTGGAGATCACCGATGGTATCCAGCAAGGCGACTTTGGTTTTGATCCGCTGGAATTTGAACACCCGGCGATCGGGGCGTTCCGTGACTTTCCGGACGCCGGTTTGCTCGACGTCCCCATTTATCGGTATCACCCGACCGTGTTGACTGGCCCGGAGATCGACCGAATCCTGAACTACGATGACGGCCATGCGGCAATCGCAACTTTTGCGGCGGGGCAGGGCAGGGTGGCACTGACCACAACACCGCTGGTCGCGGCCGATCCGGACTCGCCATGGAACAACTTGCCAGCCTGGTGGAGCTATGTGCCGCTGGTCAACGAACTGGTCTTTTGGCTGTTTGCCGGGGAAGACTCTGACGCGAACCGAACCTCGCTGGTGGGCCAGGGGCTGGTCGTGGATGCCAGCGAATTTCCTTTTTCGCAGCGTATCGAGATCAGGCATTCCAACGGCGACGTCAATTTCGTTTCGCCGAATGCCGACACGATTTTCGTGGAACCGCATCAGGTCGTGGAGCCGGGATTCGTTGAAATCGGCGCTGATCAGGGTGAGACCGCGGGGGCCAGTCCCGCCCCGCTGTTCGCTTTCAATTTCGATTTACAGGAAAGCGATACGCAGTCGGTTGACGTTGGCGCACTGCAATCACGGCTGAATCAGGAACCAGCCAGCTCCGATTTCGGACAAGCAAAATCAATTGGGTATCGTGACAGGTGGCCATTGCAGCTCTGTTTAGCGATGTTGTTGATGCTGCTGGTCGTCGAATGGGCACTGGCGTCGCGAACCGTAATCGCGGTTCGCAAGGAGGCGTCGTGAACAGCACGCCTTTTGTGATGGCGCAAGTCGAACCGACCTTGCACAGCCAGTGGAGCCTGGTAACCGGCGTGCCATGGTGGGCTGCAGCGCTTGCCGTGCTGATCGCCGCGATGTTGCTGCTGTGGCTGGGTCGTCCCCCACGTGCCGCTCGCTGGTTATGGCCGGTCCGCATCCTGCTGGTCGCGCTGGTGCTGCTGGCACTGGCCGATGTGCGGTTGCAACGTGTCGATACCGAGTTGCCGCTGTTGCTGGTTGCCATTGATCGTTCGGCGAGTATGAGTCTGCCGCACGACCCGATGGACAATGAGTCGCTCGATCGTTTGTCCGCTACCCGGTCAGCATTCACAACACCGGGCGACGCTCGCCTGGATGAATTGCAAAACAACTGGCGAATTCGTTTCCATTCGTTGGGTTCAAGTGTGGACACTTTGTCCAGAGATGGGCTGCAGGTATTGCAGCCTGAATCGCCGCAAAGTTTGCTGGGCGACGGGTTGCTTGAACTCGTGGAAAAACACGCTGCCGGTGATTTGGCGGCGGTGATCCTGATCAGCGATGGAGCGGTGACCGGCGGAATTTCGCTTGACGAATTTGGGCAAATCGCCGCGGCACGCAATGTTCCCGTGTTCTGCGTCGGCGCAGGCAGCGAACATTCGCCGCCGAATATCGAAATCTACGACGTCGTCGCCAATCGGCGCTTGCGAGCCCATTATCCAGCTGCCGTAACGATCACCATTGGCGCGACGTCGCTCGACGGAATGAAGGGTCGAGTATCCATCGTGGATACGGTCAACGGCACCGAATTGGCGTCGGCTCCGCTGGAGATCGAATCCGACTCGTGGGAGCAGACGATTCCGCTGGAAATTCGTTTTGATGAAACCGGCCCGCGGAGTCTACGCGCCGTGGTCGAAGTTGAAGCGGGCGAATCTGCTGCGGTTGACAATCAACGCGAGTTTTCAGTGACGGTTGTGGATGATCCCGTACGGATACTGCTGGTTCAGGATTTTCCGGATCCGGGCTATCGGTTTCTTAAGCAGACCCTGCAACGCGCTGTGGAGCCCATAACGGGTCGGCCGCTTTTCGAGCTCAGTACATTACTGCAACAGTCTTCCCCCGAATACGCTGCCACCGACTCGACGGCTATCGATCAATTTCCCGACGCGGCTAATTTGCAGGAATTTGATGTCGTTGTTGCGGGAGACGTACGACTGGATCCGGTAGCGAGGGATCGCGGTTTGACGGCTGCCAATTTGCTCGATCTGGATGAATACGTGCGATCCCGCGCCGGAAATTGTGTGTTTGTGGCCGGGCACCGGCACTGGGTGGACATGGTCGCCCGTGAGGAACTGGAAGGCCTGTGGCCTTTCCGGCCCACAAATATTTCGCCACGGTTTCAGCTCCAGGATTTACGTCTGCAATGGTTACCCGCCACCAGCAACCTGGGACTGCAGACGAGCGAACAGACTGATGTCGCGATTCGCGGACGTCTTGCGACCGACGCACTCAAGCCAACCGCTATTCGCCTTGCCCAACTGGTACCCGTGTCTGCTGCCGACCGCGAGGCATATCCGGGAATCACGTATCAAAAAGTCGGACGGGGCACCGTCGTGTTTCATTTCACGGACGAATTGTACCGTTTGCGGTACCGGACCAGCGACACTGTTTTTGAGCAATACTGGACGCGATTGGTCGCGAATTTGGCAGCCAGCCGTTTGCAGCAATATGATCAGCGGGCATTGCTGCGTCTGGCAGCAACCGAATTGCGCGAGGGAGACACAGTGGTGCTGACGGCCGAGGTCCTCGATACGGATTTGGCGGATGAATCACTTATTGTACGGCTGGTCAACGACGGGGGCGATCAAGCGGACATTCCCCTGCAAGTGACTTCGACCGCCGACCAGGAACAAATACTGTTTGCGTCGGTGGACAACCTGGCTGCCGGTCGTTATCGGGCAGGGTTGCTGACCGCCAGTACTGAAGAGATCGCCGATCCATTGGACTTCACCGTTGAACCGCGTTCAGAATTCGACGTGTTGATGCAGCAAAAGTACGACCTCGAGCAACTGGCCACCATGACTGGTGGACGCTGGCTGGCATTGCAGGATATCGATGAATTGCAGGAATTACTTCCGGCTGGACTGAAGCGTCAGCCCGTTGCGGTGACCAGCCGACGTATTTGGTCATGGCCGCTGGTGCCGGCGGTTTTCGCGTTGACGCTTGTCGGCCTGTTGACCGTAGAATGGATTTGCCGAAGACGTTTGGCGAATCGTTCGGGAGCACCATGAAGATGACAATGTTTAGCCAAAGTCGTAAGACTTTGGAAAACCTGCCGGTGACAATCAATACAAAACCATGAACCAGCAGCTATTGAACAAGATCGCACAAATCCGCCGTCGGGCGCGGCTGCTGGTGTGGTTGCGCGCGTTGCTGGGTTTATTGGCCGCACTGATCATCGGTTTGCTGATCATTGGAGTACTCGACTGGTGGTTAAGGCCAACGTTGATGGAATGGCGTGTCCTGCTGTTTGGAATGGTCTGGCTGCTGGTCGCGGCAACCGTAATTCGCTGGGTCTGGCCTGCACTCCGCTGGCGGCCTGGCAAGGTGGAACTGGCAAGACGTATCGAGCGCGTGGTGCCTGATCTGCGTGACCGCCTGTCCACGTCGGTGGGAATTGCGGAAAGCAACCAGCGTGAGAGACGGGACAATTCACCGGTGGAAGACATCCTCATCAAACGCGTTAACCGGCAACTGCAAGCTGTGTCTCCACGTTCAGTCGCGCGAATTTCATTTGCGAGACACGCGGGCGTGGCAGCACTGATCGCCGTCTCTCTGTGCGCGGTTCTTTGGTGGTGGCAACCCACGAATGTCGAGCTCAGTTTGCAGCGACTGACGCAGCCCTGGTTACAGACTGACTGGCCACGACGAAATGAACTCGTGTTTTCTGTGGAGCCCCCGCCTCGGATTTCACGCGGTGATTCAATTGAGTTGTTAGTCAGGGATCGCAACGGTGGACCGGTTCGCGACACGCGTGCCGAAGTGCAAAAGCTGGCGAACGACGAGGCCAGTGATTTTTTTCAACCAGTTTTATCACGCGGAACGCCTGATGTCTTTCATTTTCAACTCGACGACATTCAGCAATCGTTTCGCATCCGCGCCGTTGGTGGCGACAGTCGAACACGCTGGTACGAAGTTGACGTGTTCGACACGCCTCAAGTCATCGATCTGGATGTCGTCATTCAACCAGCGGATCAAACGGATACTGTTCCCCAATCGGCGGCACGCCCGATCCGCTGTCGCCCCGGATCGAAGCTAATCGTTTCGGGAACCACCAATGTGCCTGTCCAACAGGCGGAGCTGGTACTCGACAATGGATCGGAAACGATTCGCTGGCCAGCAACCGACCAGCGGGCACAAGAGACCTTCTCGGTGGACATTGACGTAACCGGGGAGTTTGGTGACTCGGAATTCTGGATCGAACTGCAATCGCTCGACGGCGAAATAGTCCAGCATAAACCACGCTGGCAGCTGACGTTGATCGAGGATAAGCCGCCTGTGGCAACGGTCAATCAGACGTCGCTGGCGAAGCTGACTGGTGTAAACAGCAACTTGCCGCTCGAGCTGGTGTTTCGCGATGAAGCTGGAATCCGCGATGCCACTTGTCGCGTCTACCGGTCTGACGACAACTCGCCAGAATCATTGCTGTCCGAATTTACCGTGGATCCGCAAGAAATTGACTCTCGCGATGAGTTTGAAAAGACATTTGTCGCCCGGGCGGAACTGGAAATTGGCGATTTTATCGAATCCCCCCTCGAGCCCGTCGAATTCGGACGCATCGCGGCCCAGGCCGCCAAGCAGGTCATCATGCAAAAGGTCCGCGAGGCGGAGCGTGAGCGCATAGTCGCGGAGTACTCGCCGCGCCAGGGTGAGATGATTTCAGGCGTCGTCAAAAGGGTTGAGCGGGGAGATGCCGTGGTCGATCTCGGCGGCGCGGAGGCCACGCTGCCCAAATCCGCAATGATACCGCGCGAGGGACTGCGTCCCGGTGAC
>CAMYKF010000601.1 GCA_947258905.1 uncultured Pirellulaceae bacterium
CACTTCCTGTACACACCGATTCCGATGTTCCTGCAGTATGGAGCCATCGTTTCGACAATTGCGGTCGAATTCGTTGTGGCCACGGTGGTGATTAACTTCTTAGGGACGCTGTGGGGTGATGGCTACATGGTGAAGAAAAACTTGCCCATTCGCTGGTTCTACACCGGCATGGTTTTCTATTTCATCACCTGTTTCCAATGTGCGCTGCAAGTCACGCTCACCTTCCAAAAAATCATCCACTTCACCGACTGGGTGGTGGGACACGCTCACCTGGTGATGTTCGGCGTGTTCAGTATGTGGATTTACGGATTCATGACCCATCTGATTCCGCGGTTAGTCAACCGCTCCTGGTACAGCAACAAACTGGCTGAATGGCATTTCTGGTTGTCGGCAGTGGGCGTGTTTATCATGTTCCTTGACCTGGGTTTGGCGGGCATGTTCCAGGGTTATTACTGGGCCGCGTTGGAACCTTGGGAGGCCATGTTGAACGGCTCGCAACCGTTTTGGGTTGTACGGATCTTCGCCGGCCTGATGATGTTTGGCGGCTTCCTGTGTTTTGTCTACAACATTTTCATGACGATCCGAGCTCCGGCCAGCGATGAACAATCGCCCGCCGTCGCCACGGCATAACGGAGGCACCCCCACATGCTGGAAAGCAAAGGCGGCATCTTATTCATCGCAGGAATCGGGTTCTTCGCGTTCGCGTTCCTCTCGAACGTGGCCGTCCCCATGATAATGTTCAAGGAATTACCGGAGCAAACGGTCGAAGAAGTCGTCAACGATCGGATCATGTATCAGTTTTCCGAACTGAGTCAGCGTTATCCGGAACCGTTCCGGCTGGCCTTCGGCGAACCGTCCGAGGAAGCTTGTGCCGATGCGTTACGATTGGGTCGGCAAGTGTACATCGGCGAGGCCTGTTGGCACTGTCACAGTCAGTTTGTGCGGCCCGTTTCCAACGAGTCGCGGCGTTACGGTCCCGTGTCGGAGACCTGGGAATACCAGAACGAACTGCAGCGTCCGGTGATGTTTGGAACTCGTCGCGTCGGCCCCGATCTCAGTCGCGAGGGTGGGCGTCATGGCAACGACTGGCATGCCGTGCACTTTTACCGCCCCAAGACCATCGTCCCGGAATCCCCCATGCCCGAGTATCCCTGGCTGTTCGACGGTGCCCCGGATAAGCCCAACAAACGAGGCCTGGCGCTGATTACCTATGTGCAGTGGTTAGGCTCGTGGCTCGATAGCTACCCCTATTACGAAGAGCTCGAATCCATCCAATCCGAAGGCTACTAAACAAAACTAAAGATCCCCGGGAGGGCGAGGCTCCTGCCGAGCCGCGAACTGACGTACCGCGCCACGAAAACCAAAGATCCCGGACGATAAACACTCGAGGAAAGATTCCTATGCTACGCAAGATACCAGACGACGGCGCCGACAAGCCCGAACCGAGCCGGTCTCGCGCGAATTGGATTACGCTCTTCTTCGCGGTCCTCATCCTGACACCCAGCATGATTGGGTTCGTGATGAAGTTTATTGAGTTCGTCCATACGTTTCGTGACGATTCAGCGGGCGCCTTTGCCATTACTCCCATGGTGAACTACCTGCTGGCCAGTCTGGGCTTCCTTTGTCTCCTGTTGTGGGCCGCTGTGAATGGGATGTTCCACGACATGGAAGAGCCCAAACGAATCATGCTGCGACACGAAATGATGCTGGACGAGAATTTGGAAAAATCCCAAGGAGCGATCCATGGCGACTGAAAACGATATCCAATCCGAAAACCAGTTTCATAATTACACCGGCAATCGGATCCCCTGGTACGTCCGTTTCATGTGGCTGGGATTCTGGGTGTTGGCGATCGTTTATACGATTCGATTCTTGTTCCCAGCCGTGCAAGTCGAGCTGTTTCAGAAGTGATGTCTGTCGCACCAGTCAGTCGGCCTACGCCGACGTGTGACTACTGCGGGCTGCCGGCACGCAACGCATCGCCGGAATCAGCTGGGCCGCATTATTGCTGTCTCGGTTGCCAACTAGCCGACTCAATCACATCCGACAGCAGCCAGTCGGACGCCGTCAGCAGCCGCACGGCATTCCGGCTTGGTTTGGCCGTCTTCTTTACGATGAATGTGATGGTGTTCACGATGGCGCTGTGGAGCTGGGATACGTATTCCATCGCCAGCAGTGAAAACGCAGCAATCCTGAAAGAACTACTCCGACTGGCTTGCCTGATGTTCGCGACACCGGTCGTGCTGATTCTGGGTAAGCCGCTGCTAATCAGTGTCGCAGG
>CAMYKF010000602.1 GCA_947258905.1 uncultured Pirellulaceae bacterium
TGGCTGACCAATCGCGATGACACTGGTTACGGAATGATCGTTTGTCGGGCCGAGCAAATAACAACAACGGGAAGAGGAAGAAATAAAACGACGGTTTCTGAAACACGCCACTTCATCCTGACTCCCGAAATTCTCACACCGCCCGGAAATTCAGATACCTATTCCAGCACCGATACACCAATGGCCATTCCCGATAAGGATCCAAACGGCATTGCATCGAATGTTCTGGCAGGCGACCATACGATCGCCAACCTAAACGTGAACGTGAACATTTCGCATCCCCGACCGTCGGATCTGGAAGTCTACCTGCTCGATCCGGCCGGTGGACCGCCCGTGCAGCTGTTTAATTATTCCGGCGACAACAACGTCCCCGACTTCAACGGCACCAGCAGCCTTGGACTATGGACACTGGATGTCTACGACACCAAAAAGAAGAAAAAGGGCACGCTGAACAGCTGGTCAATCACGGTGGAGTATTAAGACAGGTACCGTCACTTTTTTCGACCCCGATCTGCTCACTTGTGCCGATTGGGGTATTTACCTTTTGACAGGATGGACAGGATCAACCGGATATCGTCAATCATGTCCATCCCGTGATTCTGTCCAAAACGTCAAACCGTCTTTGGTAATGAACCGCTCTTGACTCAGGAACATTTCGCGGCCGATGACAAACAGGCATCACTCGGTTGGCTTGTCCTGGCGTTGCTTGAAAATGGGTGGTATGTCTCGTGTTCCGTGGACGACCATCAATACGCGAATGCCGTCGTCTATCGGTTGATAGATGACCACATAACTGTCGACGGCAAATGTATGAATCTGGTTACCGAGATCGGGACGCGTCGTACCCATCAAGGGCTGAGTCGCGTAGAGCTGACATCTCTGTTCAATTTTGTCCAGAAACCGGATCGCCGTATCGAGGCTCTGCGATTCCTGAGCAATAAAACGACCTATCTGCAGAAGATCGTCCCTGACAGCCGGGATTTGCAGGACCTGCGGCATTACCTGGGCGTGCCATCTGCACTGATTTCCTGACGAAGCTGATCCTTGATTGAATCAACATCAAGCGGCAGCACCTGCCCCGCATCGGCCTGCTCAATTCGACTGCTTAGCTCGTCTCGCAACTGGCGATAGTCTTTCTCGAGCTGGCGGTAAACTCGAATCGCCTCGGTAGCAAATTCCTCAGGTGTGCCAAATTCACCGCTGGCGATTTTTTGGTTCACATAGTTTTGGAGATCAGCGTCATTCATTTCGGTTTTTCCTTGAACCTGATTTTACCACAACCAATTCAATGTGGCAGCAAGGAAGAGGCGATGTGCTCTCCCGGCAAAACTAGCTGGCAGCCCGCGTAATCACGCCCGCGGATCTGGAGGTCTACGCGGTAGCCGAGCCTCTCCGAGACTCGGACAGATTGGGTTGGAACTCCGGCAGCATCACTATTTTTTGCCAGTTGCGAACGCACCATCCTCCGGATGTCAGTCTCGGAGAGATTGACCTGCAATTTCCGGTACCGCACGCTCACGCGTGTCCCGGCGCGGTTCGACTGAGTTCACCGAAGTCCGGGACTTGAGCCGCGTTGGCGGCTATTTTACTGTTGCGTACCTGCGATCATTCTTGTGGTGAAGCCGTCCCGGCTGCAATCCGGGCAGGCGAGACGCCTGCACCACAATCTGCCATCCGCCAGTGATCAACGGCGAAGCCGCGTCGAGTGATTACACTCAGTCGCAACCGTCTGGATCGAATGCGTAGTAACAAAGTGGGGCCCCGCTCAGGCCGGGAGCAACAGCTGCGCACAAGTAATCTCTGTTTTGGAACAATCTTCCTCGATCACCGACTTTTTCAAGCGTCGTTTTCGCGGCGATCGCGGGTATTTCCTTAAAGAGGGCTCGGGACCCGGAGTTATCGACAGGTAGCTGCAGGCGCTAGGCTGCCGCTGCCTGCGCACAACACAATACAATCGATATGCAATGGATCAGCCCCACTGAACTGCTGCTACGACGTGCATCATGCTGCCCCTGGCCTTGCGGCGACAATGCTATGAGGGGCGTTGAACCACTGAGCCGGGAAACGCATTTGATTTGTTTAGGTAAAAACACCCAAACATACAAAAAGCATCCAGTATTTTTCATGAGTAAAAGTACTGCGCAGGGTTGCTTGCACGTGGCAAGTTTGCAAATTAACGGGAGAGTTTGCGTTGACCGGGTGACGCAATTGATTTTTGGAAGAGTTCCATCACCGAGGTGAAGCCAATGTTCAAGTCCTTCCTGCGAAATCCAGACATTC
>CAMYKF010000603.1 GCA_947258905.1 uncultured Pirellulaceae bacterium
CGGCTGGTGGAAAGTCTGGGGTTTGCGCAGGTGGGCCGGTTACAAGGTGTCGGCGAAAAATTTGGAAAACGCCGGGACGTGTTTTACTTTCAGAAGCAGATCTGACGTTGCGGAAAGTCGATGAGCCATTCCGATTCCAACCAGGAAAAGCCGCAAATCGACTTTGCCAGGTACCGCACGCCGGAGCTGTATGATGCGATTGAAAGTCTGGTCAATGTGCCGTTTCAGGTCGCGCGAATTGCGTGTTTTGCATTTTTGGGCGGTGTGGCGCTGGCGGTTGCCGGATCGATCTTGCTGGCCATGCGGGGCGGCGGCGTTTCGTTAATCATCCTCGTGCCCTTGTTCTTCTACTCATTCGTCGTCGGCATGTTTGCCGGCACGATTTTCGGAATCGCCGAGAACATTCGCCGTGGCATGGGCAACATGCTGAGGCTTGTCGATCTGTTGCTGGATATCACCAGCACGATTGCCAGAGACATGTGGGAAGTGGCCGGCGGCGACCGGCAAATGCCGTCGGCTAGCCAACTGGTACGTCAGGTTTATCGTCACCTGTTTTTGCCATTGATGGACAAGGCCGTGGGGAACAGCTTTGGAATTTTTTCCAGGCCGGTTGCGTTCCTGTATCACATGACGCTGGGTCGGCTGCTGCGGGTCGTGGACAAGCTGATTCCAGTTGCCGAGAAGGCCAGCGCGACGGAAGCTCGAGAAAATGAAGAGCTGGCAGAACAGGTCCGCAAGGGGCTGCAAGCCGTGGCTGACCATGAATTGCGAATTGTGCGGACGCTGACCTGGGTGCGACAAAAGATCGTCAGCATTGGCGGCTGGCTCAAGCTGCTGGTGATGCTGCCCTGCTATGTGATATTCGCCATCGTGACGGCGCTGGTGCTGGCCCCGGTCATTGCGGTGTGGATTCTGGTGGCAGACACGGCCGGCGAAGAGGCGGCCGGCGAACAGGCAGCCATGTTGGTTAACTGGCTGGGCAAGTAGCGGTGGCTTCCAGCCGCCGAAACAAGCGCAAAAAAATGCCGGTGGGAGCCGGGTCTGCGCGACTCGTAGGACGGGACAATGGTCCGGACAATGGTCCCATCCTGCGGAATTAGAAGCAATGGTTTAGTTAGAAGCCCATGATGGCCTTGGGATTCTCCAGGCCCAGCTTCTTCATCTTCTTGTATAGCGTGGTGCGGTTGATACCCAATTGTTCGGCAGTCAGGTTGCGATTCCAGTTGTTTTCCCGCAGGACTTGCAGGATGATCTGCCGCTCGGGTGCTTCGAGTGCTTCCTTGAGCGTTTGTTTGGTGCTGGCGGCGACCGTGGCCACGGGCACCCCGGCAGTGATATGGGCCGGCAGATCGGCAATCGTCACACGCGGTCCCTTGCCCAGCAATACGGCTCGTTCAATCACGTTTTGCAATTCGCGAACGTTGCCCGGCCAGTTGTAGGACTGCAAGGCATTGATGGCGCCGCTGTCGAAGCCCTCGAATTCCTTGCCTGTGTTGGCACAAATCTCCTGCAGGAAGTGGTCGGCCAGTGACGGAATGTCGCCAGACCGCTGGGCCAGAGACGGCAGTTCGAGGTTGATCACGTTGATGCGATACCACAAATCCTGACGGAAGCGGCCTTCGCGAACGCCCAATTCCAGGTCTTCATTGGTGGCCAGAATGATTCGTGTATCGACCGAGAAAGTCTGCATCCCGCCGACTTGTTCGAATTGCAGTTCCTGCAGAACGCGGAGCAGCTTGACTTGCATATTGGGTGAAGCGGTTCCGATTTCGTCCAGGAAAATCGTACCGCCATCAGCCTGCTTGAACTTGCCTTCCTTGTTGCCCGTGGCACCGGTAAAGGCTCCGGCGACGTGTCCAAACAATTCGCTTTCCAGCAGATTTTCGGGCAGCGCTCCACAAGCGACTTCGACAAATGGCTTGTCACTTCGGCCGCTGCTGCGATGGATGGCGCGGGCGATCAGCGATTTGCCGGTGCCACTCTCGCCAGTAATCAGGATCGTAGCCCGCGTGTCAGCCACGCTCTCAACGATCTCGAATATCTGGTGCATTTGCTGGGTATCGCCGATGATGTTCTCCATGCCGAAGCGATTATCCAGTTGTTTGCGTAGTTGCTTGTTTTCCTCAATGACCTTCTGTTGCGACATGGCCCGCTCGACGGACATCAGCAATTCCTGGTCGATCAGCGGTTTGGTCAGCAAGTCATGGGCACCGGCCCGCTCGTCGCCTTCGGCGCAAGCGACCCGCTCGACCCGGATTCCGACCATGACGGCATCGG
>CAMYKF010000604.1 GCA_947258905.1 uncultured Pirellulaceae bacterium
AGATTTCCACGATCAGCTGGAGCAAATGATGGGCATGGGTGGTCTTGGCAGTCTCATGGACAAACTGCCCGGCGTTGGCCAGTTGCCCCAGAACGTGCGTGACCAGGTCAATGATCGCGATATGCACCGTATGTTGGCGATTATCCGTTCCATGACCGCACAGGAAAGACGTTTTCCGGATATTATCAAGGGATCGCGGCGGCGGCGTATTGCAGCAGGTTCAGGTACGCAGGTTCAGGATGTGAATCGCTTGCTGAAGCAGTTTATGCAGATGCAGAAGATGATGAAGAAAATGTCGAAGGGTGGCATGAAGAACATGATGCGCGGGATGAAGGGGCACATGCCTCAGGGCTTCCCGTTTTGAAACGGGCCACGGCATAGTCGCTATTCATAGATCCTTCTCCTGTCATAGATCCTTCTCCTGCAGGCGGCCGATGAGAGAAAATAAAAACGGCGAACCCGAAGGTATCGCCGTAGGTAGAAGGGTTGCTATTATTATTCATCCCCCTTGCCACCGGTTTCGGCATCGATGCCGACGATCGCAACGAACCGATCGAAATCACCTGTGTTTGCGAACTCGATGCGACTGGCCGAGTGCGTGCCAATTCCCTTGGCGTACGTGACATCCGAGCCTGTACCTGGCCAGTACAAACGCAATGGATTGCCTTCCACACTGAGGTCACGCTGCCAGCCAAACTCGACCGTGGCCAAAGACGTTTGTTCGGCCTCGACAGGTGTCAGATCGGACAGCCATTGCACGCGATCGGAGGCCAGCGAAAGCATCGACACGTGATTCCAGCCCATTTGGATCGTGGCGTTGCCGGGTAACCGCAGTGACAACACGCCATCATTCAAGTTGCCGATGCCCGCGGAGATGGTCGACCCGTCCACCAGCTTGACCATGCCGCGTGGCAGATCCGGCGTGGCAGGCTTGAGGTCGGCCGTTACGATGCCGATGATTTTCGAAAGTGAAATGGGCCGGGATTGCCCTTCATAGTTCAGTTGCAAGCGATCCTGATTGATGTTTTCGATCAAGCCCTGAACAACGCCCTGCCCACGCGAGGTATTGGCGATGACCATGTCCGCATCTACCGTGCGGTTGGCCATCAGACGCGTAAAGCGATCGAGATCCACGTCCGTTTTCCAAACGATGCCACGAATCGCATCGGGGGGGAGCGAAAACTTGCCAAAGCGGCTGGTTACGTCGAATTGCTCTCCGGTAAAGGTCACCTTGGAAGCCGTTAATTCACCGCCGCCCGACAGATGAATGCGAATTGGCAGCGGCGGCGTCGTGGCCGGATGATTTGTCTGGATCACCATTAGCTGATCCAGCGCGATGCTGCTGTCGGCGGACTGAATCACTCCATCCTGGATGGCCTGGATTGCAACCTGACCCTGCTCACCGGTAATCCGTGTGATCGTGCATTTGGTTTGTGCCGGGCAGGGGACGCAGAGCAGGGCCAAAAACGGCCATGAAAGCGCGAGAGCAAGGCGAGTCGGGTTCATAATTTCCTGCGGCAATTATCGGAATGACAAAAAAAGGCACTTGCTGCCGGGCCGGGGCAAGTGCCTTTGTGATGGTCGGTCACCTGAACATGCCAGGGACAATGGCTACTTGTCGTCTTCCTGATTTCCGGAAGTGGTTTCGTAGTACTTTTCAACGACCGGTCGATATCGGGCCGGCAGCCTTTGCTTGATCGCATTGTTGGCGGCGTCACGGGTGCGTTCCCGCAAGCGGCTCCACGGACTGGCCGGACCGTTTTCAAAACTGCGACGGACCACGCCGTTGGGATTGCTGCTGGTACCGCCGGCATTGGATTTGCCTTCGCCTTCGTTTTCACCCTGGCCCTGGGCCTGGCTTTCCTGCTGGCCTTCACAGTTCTTTTTGCTGTTGCAGCTGCTGCATTCTTTCTTTTCTGCTTCCTCAATCAGCTTGGCCAGCATCGACACGACGCGATCCTGTTCTTCCTGAGTCATTTCGTCGGTGTTTTCGATTTCCAGTCGTCGCTCGGAAAAGTCCATGCGTTGCAGGATGTCTTCCATGCCGCCTTCGGAGATGGCCTGGATCATCTGGATTTGTCGCCACGCCGCCACACGCAATCGCTCGGGGGCGTCGGGATAGCCATCAAGGAACGAGGCAAAGGACTGGATGGCCCGCTGGTTTTCCAGCATGTTGGCCTGCGCCACACCGCTGAAGTACATGGCAGGTCCGGCATGCAGCGAATAGTCGCCGAGGTCACCAGCCAGCCGTTCGAGGATGGGAATGGCTTCCTCATACCGCTGCTCGTTCATCAGGGTGCGAGCCAGGAAGAACGACGAATCGGCTGCCAGAAACAGGTCGTCTGAATCGACGTACGGGGTCAGTCGGTTGATGGCCTCGGTCAGGTCATCATCCTGAGTGGCCATGATGGCCGTTTCGTATTCGGGATAGATGCGGGCGAGTCCGGCCGTTACGGCTTCCATCCGCGAGTACTCATCGGCTCGCAGCTGTTCCACGACGTCCTTGATTTTGGCCTTGGTGTCCTGATCGATATTGTCGAGCGCCTCGACATGTGCGACGAAATTCCTGACGACATCGTCGCCACCCTCGTCGGCTGCAACCATCGTGCAGAGACCGGCAGTCAACAACAGGACAAATCCGGCAATCAGCTGTTTCGCAAATGGAAAGTTCATGGCTGTTCCTGGGGGGACTGGTTATTGTTCTTTTTCCATGATCCGAATCATCATTTCGACGATATCTGCCTGACGGACCCGGATGTTATCCAGTTCGCGTTTTAACGCACCCTCAAGTTTACCGTCGGGTCGAATCAAGTCAAACTGGCCGGTCAGGCGGTTCACACGCAACTGGGCCGCTCTCAACATCTTAAGTTCCGCGGATTTCCGCAATAGCGGTGCGTTACCACCGCCACCGCCACCACCACCGCCTTCGTTGTTTTTACGCGTTTGTTTCAAAGCTTCCAGCATTTCTTCCAGACTGGCTTCGATTTCCCTCTGAATCAACTGCGTGAGTGGTCCGATTTGTTCCGATTCCAGCAATTGGGCGACGCGTCCCAGATCTTCTCTTGTTTGCTGCACCATCTCGGGGAAGACAATACTGGTGCCATCCTCCAGCAAAAGATCGTAGGCCTGTTGACCGAGTTCGCTGATCTCATATTCTTCGGAACTGAGTCGCAACATGGTTAGCAAGTCGCGGCGACGAATTTTTCCGAGATGTGTTTTCTTGTCATCCAGATCCATCGTCATGATGGTGGCGACCTGTTGTCGCGCCAGCATCTCGCGGAACCTGGCTTCCAAACGCGCCAGTTTTTCCTCGCGAGTTTCCTCGCGCAGCTGGTCCAGACGTTCCTCGATTTCGCGCAGTGCCTTGTCCAGTTCCTCTTCGGCTCTTTCCTGCTGCCGCACGGCTCGTTCCGGATCCTGCTCGGCCAAATCACCGGACGCGTTTTGCATGGCCTTTTGAGCGCGTTGCACGCTTTGTTGTCCCGGCTGGCCCTGTTGCTGTTGTTGCTGGCCAGGCTGACCTTGCTGGCCTTCTTGTCCCTGCTGGCCGCTTTGCGGCGTGTTCTGCATATCGCGGGCGAGGTCTTCGGCCTTGTTCTCGGTACGCCGCTGTTCCTGGGCCATCTTTTCAAAGGCCTCCGGAGGCAGCGAGGCGATGCGCCGCTGTTCTTTTTTCAGTTCAGCCAAAGCCGCTTCCAGTTCCTCCAGGGCTGATTCCTCGGCCATGCGGGCCCGCGCCGCTTTGCCACTGGTTAACTCCTCTTCGGCCTGCCGCTGATTTTGAGAAGCATTTTCCAGCGGTTGCTGACCGGGCTGTTTGGACTGGGGCTGCTGTGATTGTTGTTGTCCCGATTGTTGTTGTCCCGATTGTTGTTGTCCCGATTGTTGTTGGCCTTGCTGCTGTTGGCCTTGTTGTTGTTGGCCTTGTTGTTGTTGATCGGAGGGTTGCTGGTCAGATGGTTCCTGATCGGAGGGTTGTTGACCGGATGGTTCCTGACCGGAGGGTTGGGTACCGGGTTCCCCTTCGGTTGATGCGGTTTGTTGGGAATCGCCGCCGATATCGCGGGCGAGTTCTTCCGTTTTCTGCCGCACGTCGAACTGCTGATCGGCGACGCCATCGAGTGCCTGCAAGCCGGAGCCCCGGTTGCGGTCAGTCTCCTCGATGACCTCTTGTTGATCCTTGATCAATTGCTCAACGGCTTCGATCTGTGCTGCCAGATCGCGGAGCGTTTCGTCCTTGTTGGCAATCTTGTCGGTTTCGCGGGTTTGTCTTTCCTGTTCCCGTTTGATGGCAACGATTTGTTCGCGCCATTGCTTGAGCTTGTCGATTTCCTCCTGTCGGCTCATGGTGTCTTCCTGCTCGTTGAGCAGCAGCCTCACCAGCGCTTCCAGATTGAGGATGACGCCGTCCAGTTCCGCTTCGGCCTGTTCCAGCTTTTGTTCATCCAGCAGCCGGGAGATCTCGGCCATCTTGCGGGCGATCAGGTTTTCCTTGGCCTGCTGCAGGGCCTGCACGAGGCGTGCGGCGCGTTCCGGCTCCTTTTCTTCCAGCTTCTGGGCGATGATCTCGAACTTGGCCTCCAGTTCAGCCATGCTCCGTTCCACCATCCGCTGGCGTTCGCTCAGCTGGTTGCGTCGCTCTTCGTCCTGGGCCTGCAGCGTGCCGGTCGCGACCAGCAACAACATGACCACCAGCTTCAACCCAACGAGAGATTTTGCAAACCGTTTCATGACTGTCTCTTTTCTGTTGGAAAAGTTGAATGAACGACAGGTTCCGGCCTGCCTGAGGATTTGCCGAAGATTATCCCGAAATCGGGCGTTTAATCAAATTTGATTCGTATCGTCCTTAACCATCATCCTGGCCATCATCGCCACCCTGCCCGGATTGATCGTCATCATCCCCGGGTGCGGGATCATCGAACATGTCGTCGTCGAAGACACCGCGGTTGCCAGCGTCTTCACGTTGTTGACGCGTCATGTCACGCACGCGTTCCTCGCTACGTTTGATTTCGATCAGCTTGTTGACCACTTCCTGGTAGGTTTCCGAGTCCATCATGGCGGACAGGATTTTTTGCATTTCGGTAACGATTTCGCGTTGCTTGTTCCTCGTTTCGGCGAGGCTGGCCAGCAAGCGTTGCCGATTCAGGTTATTTGCGTTGGTATCAATCGAGCGCTGGCTCTGGTCGATCAACTGGGCGGCCTGAATAACGGGACCCTGGTCCAGCGCGCGAATCGGCTGGATAATGCGTTCGTTAAACCTGACCTCGATGGACATCGACTCGTCGATTTCCTCTTCTTCCTCGTTCAATCGATTGTTCATGACTTCCACGAGGAAGTCCTCAAAGCGGTCAGCGACGCGTGCTGAATTGGTACCCACAAGTTTTTGGCGTCGCTGGGCATCTCTTAGCTGATCGAGCGTGACATCGGCATTCATGTCTGCGGAGGCATTGGCCTGGTCGACCACGGCCTGCAGATCCAGCATCAGTCGCTCCTGGCTTTTGAGGATCAGTTCAAAGGCCTTGCGTTGTTCGATTTCGCGACGCAGCAAGTCGGCTCGCAGTTCCTCGTCAGAAACGACTCGCAGCAGGAATTCACGGGACTTTCCGATACCGGGTCCGTTCAGTGTATTGTTGTCCGTCGCAGTCACCTGCAGATGCAGGCTGACACCCACGGGTACCTCGAGCGGTTCCAGATCCAGTACCGCCACCGACTTGATTTCCGTGTTACCAAGCTCCTGCCGCAAGTCAGGTTGCAGTTCGCAAATATCCTGCCGGCGGGATTGTCGCACCGAGGCCGCTGATGATTCGCTGCTACGCCAGCCGTATTCGAATTCCAGCCGGGTGATGGCGAACTCGTCACCGGCCGTGAAACGGACGGGAACCATGGCGCGAGGAACGATCAGCCCGCTGATGCCCAGTAACGAAGCGCGGACGGCGGGCTCTCGATCGGGTTTCACCTTGAGCGCGAAACTGGCGGGACGGCTGGAACGCAATCCTCCTTCATCGGCCAGGTCAAATGTGTACTTGCCACCTGACAAATCCGCAGCGGGAATGGACAGCGTGCAGGCGCCATCCTCGGCGGGCATCATGGGCCACTGATTATCTTCCGATTTGAGCGCGGCAACCTCCAGCGGTTTGTTGGGAATGCCGCGAATGGTCAACGAGCTGCCTTCCAGAACCGCGTGCGGCCCGCCACCCGGCGGCAACGGCTGGGTGGCAATTCCTGTGTATTCGGGCAAGTGCAGGTTCAGTTCCAGTTCCGACCACAGCGGCGGTTCGACCAGTCGAACCTGCACCCAGTCGGTTACGTCGTCTCCGCCGCGGGCGCGAAAACGAAATTCATTGGCTACGTTGCGGAACATCAGGACGTGTTCCCGATCATCGAGGTTGCCCGTGCGTCGCATCTTCTGCAAAGTGCGTGCGCTGGAGCCATCATCGAATTCGATGGTCACGTCGACTTTGATGACACGGCTTTCTTCCGACACGACCACCAGTAGTTCATGGTCTTCGCCGCGAGGCAAAACCAGTATCCCGTCTTCCTCCACACCAACGATGGAGAGAATGGTGTCGCGGGGCCACTGGTCATCGGTCAGCAGGATGTTGCGGTTGAACCAGGTGCGCCAGAATTGCGTATTGGCCACGCCGTAGCCGATGGCCCCGATACCGACGGCCGCTACCAGCAGCAATAGCAAGTTGCGGACAAAGGCGCTCTGGTTGATGGCCTTGCCAAAGTCGACTTGCGACGCCATCTCACTGCCGCGCCGAATCGTGGCGTCAACCAGGGCGGGCGAATAACCGCGGGCTTCCACATCGGTTTCGCGCGACAGCTGCGCGGCGCTGATCATGCTTTCCTGCAACTCCTTGTGCTGGTCCTCGACCTGCAGGATGAGCGCATCGTCGCCAACGCGACGCGAGAATGGCTTGAGCAACCGAAAGAACATCACGGCGGCCACAATCACCGCCATGACCGCCAGCATAATGCCGCGCTGGGCAAGGTCCATTTTGAACACGCGGTCCAGTCCCACATCGACCAGCGCCACGAGCAGGACAACCAGCAACAAGCGGCTGAGTCCGTCGACCAGAACGAACCGGCTCATGGCGCTACGCAATTTGCGCAGGCGTTGACTGATGGGTTGCGGGATTTCGTGCGGAATCGAGGTTGTCGACATGCGAGGCAGGTTTCCGTACTGGTTCAGGGTTGTGGGGCGGCTAAAGCAGTTTGTAACGCTTGCGTACTGCCCACTCGACAGTCAGCAAGAGAAAGGGCAGCAAGAAAGCGATGTAGCGCAATCGCTCGTTGATGTCCCAGATCGGTTCTGGCGGACTGTTATATTCGGTCGCCGATTCGACGTTGGGTACGGCGGCTTGCAGCTGGTCCAGCTGGTCGAGCGTAAAGTACTGGCCGCCCGAGGCATCGGCGATGTCGCGGAGCAGTTTTTCGTTCAGCCAGTAGGCGCGCGATTCCACGCTGGGCGGTTTGACCACAAACGACACCGGTTCAATGGCACTTTCGTCGTCATCGGTATCCAGCAGGACGTTGACGCGGAATGTACCGGTAGCTGGCGGCACAAACGTCGCTTCATACTGGCCTGACTGTCCGGGCAGCAACTTGAGTCGGATATTACGCACGCGACCGTCTTCGGACTGGATCTGAGCCGGCACGGTGGGCAGCATCAACTCCTCAAATCGCTCGTCGAGAATGCGGGCCGTGAAAATCACTTCCTGGCTCAGTTCATATTCGTTGCGTTCGGTATCAATAAATCCGCGTCGTTTGCCCTGCAGCGAACGCGTCTCCACCAGATAGTTGACGACCTGGATCCAGAACCGGTCAAAGTACTGGGCTCGCAAGCCAACGCGGCGCCAGCGCCACGTGCCGTTGAATCCCATGTACAGGACATTACCCGCTCCGTAGCGGCCGGCGACCAGCAGCGGCTGGTTACCCTCGACGTTGATCTGGTCGCCGCGTTCCATTAGCACCTGGGAAGTGGGTTTGGGCGACAGTGTGGGAAAACTCCAGTAGATCGCGGGCATCAGTCCCCACAACCGCCGGTTTTCCTCGATGTCACTGACAAACGCCATCACAGGGTGGTCGATGTTGTGGTTGACGACCAGCATCTTGCCGGGACGCGAATTGGTGGTGGAGGCCAGCACCTGACTGGTATCGATAAACTCGGCATCGCCGAAGCGAACCGGCAAGACGTCACGGATACCCGACAGCCGGTTCAGCGTTACGAACATGTTGGTGAACTTGGGACCGGCCATGTAAAACAGTCCGCCCGCGTTGCGTTTGCAAAAGCGTTTTAGCGTTTCGATCCACTCCAGATCAAATTCGTCCGGATCGGGATCGATCATCATCACCACGTTGTACTGGCCCAGTTCCTCAAGGGTGCGTGGCAACTCGCCAATCGGCTCGTTGCCTTCCTGAGGCCGATCCTGATCCATGGTTTGCAACCAGCAACTGAGGATGATGTTGGAGTCGCGTTGCAGCAGTCGTTGCAACATGCGGTATTCCCATGTGGGTGCACCGGCGATCAACAGCACCTTGACCTTTTCGTCGACAACCTGAACCTGGCGGCTGGTGCGGCTGTTGTCCGCCGTTTCGCTCTCTCCATCAACTTCCTGAATCGCCACCGTGTACGCATAGGCTCCCGGTCGCTGGACCGTGCGTTGGAAATCGGCCCGGATACGGCCACCCGACATGGGTACTTCCACATCGACGGTTTCCACGAGAGAACCGGTTTCGGCAACTTCGCCGGTTTCCGAGTTGACTTCATGCTCCATCAACTGGACGGTGACGGTCGGGTCGCTGATGTCTTCGGCATACAAATCGGCTTCGATTTCAAAAGGTTCGCCGACCGGGGCCTTGTCACGTACAAACAGCTTGTTGACTGACAGGTTACGTGGCCGCGAGGGGTCGCCCACGCCAATCGTAAAGATGGGAATCCGCATCTGGCCAGCCTTGCGAGCCAGTTCCATGGGATCTTCCGAACCATTGTGTTGTCCATCGCTGGCGAGCACGATTGCCGACAGCCGGCTGCTGTCACCGAGTGTTTGACGCAAGCCCTGCCAGATATCGGTTTCGCGCTTGTTGGCAATCAGGGCGGGCAACTGGTTTGCCGTCGCGTCGGATTCCGCTTCGTCAGGTTCGTTATCCGGATCGATGGCTGGCAGAATCCCTGCGGTACTAATTACGCGAGCAAAGTCCTTGATCCACAACGAGCCCTTTTCCCGCAGCTGCCGGATGAACTGGCCGTCATCCTTCGACATGGCTTCCTGCAACAACTCGGCCCGGGTGGCCTGCCCCGCAGTCAGCTGATCCGTCGTGCGTCCGGTGGCCGCAGCCAGACGTTCGGCAACTTGAGGATCCGCATAGCTGTCGGAACGGGCAAAGGACAGCGAGATGTCGCGCAACACTGCAATGTTGGACTTGATCGTGTTGACTTGCGTAAACACCACCGACGGTCGCAGGAACATCAGCAGCAGCAAGGCCAGCACGGAAAACCGCAGGCAGGCCAAAAAGATCTTCACCGGCCGCGGACAGGTGTCGATTTCGCGTGTATACAGCCAGAAAACAAACGCACCGATCAGCACGATGACCGCGATCAACACAAATACGCCCCACGATTCGGGCATACCGGCCCATTGCAGATGGGGCGTACCATCGCGAGTCGCCTGTTCACCGAGCAGCCATTTCCAAAATGAGTTCAAGGATTCACCTGTGTTTACGTGCGCTTGCGCGTCCTGATGCTTGTTGTTTTAGTCGTCGTCGTCTTCGGGTTCCGAGTCTTCATCTTCCCCGGCGTCTTCATCTTGCTGATCGTTGTTGTCAGACTGTTCATCTTCGTCCTTGTTGGTCGGCTGGATGGATCCGTCATCGGGGCCAAGGGCATACAACCGGTTGCCTCCGACCACCCAGATTCGCCGGCCGTCGCTGTACAGGTTGCCTACGGGCGCACCCGTACCGAGGCTGACCGGGATTTCATTGATGATGTCTCCGGAACCTTCCTTGCCTTTAAGAGCGATCTTGAGAATCTTGCTGTCCAATGGCACGTACATGGCGTCGGGCGTAATCATGGCCCGTCCCAGTGACTTGCCGTCGGAGAAACTGTGCACCCATTCCCAGCGTCCCTGGGCGCGAATGCTGATGGCCGCTACCGTGTCGGTTCCACCGAGATAGATGTAGTCGTCGTAGATGCCGATCAGGTAATCGAATTTACGACCGAAAGGCCGGTTGTCGGTTTGCCACAGGAATTCGCCGGTCTGCCGGTCGATGGCCCAGACCACGTTGTAGTCCGAGGCCATGACGATCAGCGTATTGCCGACCGGGATGACCAGGTCTTCCTGCCAGCCATCAGGTTCAAACAGTTCCATCTGGGTGCCGAACCTTTTCATCATGTCGTTCGATCCACCGGTCCGTGTGTAACGGCGGGCAAAGCGAATACCGCCGGTCATTGGATCGAACGAGAACACGACGCCCGTGCCACAACTGGCATACGCCGTGCTGCCTTCGATCGTCAGGTGAATGGGTGACCATGGTTCGGATCCGCCACCTGGTTCGTCGCACAGGTAGCTCTTCCACACCAGTTCGCCATGGTTCTGGCTGTCGAGTGCAAAGATCCAGATCGAGCCGCTGACATTGACCGGTACCAGCAACAGATCGCCAAAACCGACGGGAGCGGCCATAAAACCGATGTCATCAAAGGATTCCATTTCCTCATCGAGCAACAAGTCGCTTTCGGCATCTTCCGGGTCATCGCTTTTGGCCTTGCCGGCAAGCCGGGTTCGTCGCGGAACGGAACCCCACGAGTAACCACTCTGCTGATCTCCACGAGGTGCGCGGGCATCGCTCCAGTTGTATTTTTCTCCTTCCACCGCATACAGCACGCCACGATGCAGGGACATGGACTGGGCGATGCGATCGCCAAACATTTGAATTTCGTGGGGTTGCAGTGGCGAATCGCGAGTGGTTTCCGAACTGCCGTAACGACTGTAAGCGTCGTACATCTGGCGGCGCGACTGAAAACCCGCATCTACCGAAAAGTGATTCAGCCACAGCGGACGCCAGGCAGGCGCAGCCTCAAGTTCCCCGGTTCGATTCCAGACCGTGAAATCGGCGCCGGTTCGAAAGATCGCCTTGTCATCGCTGAACAGCATCAAGCCGGCCGGACGCCAGCCGGCATCCCGCCAGCGCTCAATCACCTTGTCCTCACTCTTGCCGACGCTATTGGCAATTTCGTCCGGTTGATATCTGGCAAACGTATCCCCCTGATAATCGTCGCGATCGTATTTCTCCTTGGGCGCAAACCAGAATTGCCAGTCGGCTCGCAGCGGACCGCTGTCAAAGCCTGGCGCGAGCGCCGGCATCAACCCGGTACGGTTGACGCCGCCCAGTCGCGTGATCCATGTCGAAGCGGCCGCCGCATCGGCATTCATTTGCGGAGACTGTTCGACCAGTTCCTGCACCGACTGGAACAACCGCGACTGGCGATCGCCACCGGCCGCCAGAGCCTGTTGCATTGCCTCGCGCGCTGACCGGGGATCGCCCACATAGGAATAGGCAATCGCGATCCGCAACCAGACCTCGTCCATGGGCACCGAGGGATCGGGATAACGATCGGTGATTTTGTTAAGCAGTCGCACAGCGCCTACGAAATCGAAGCGGTCCAGATAGATACAGCCCAGACGATAGGCGGCATCGTCGCCCAGCGAACTCATGAAATAGTTCTTCACGACCTGTGACAGGGCATCCAGATCGTTCTCGCCCTTGCCCTGGGCGAGTATTTCGCGGGCGGCTGCATCGGCCGAGATGCGATAGGCATTAAGGCCTTGCGGAGGCAACTCGGCGAGGATGGATTCAATTTTTTCAGTCAGTGCGAAATAGGTTTCGCGGTCATCGGTGAACAGAATGTCGCCGCTTT
>CAMYKF010000605.1 GCA_947258905.1 uncultured Pirellulaceae bacterium
ACACGATTGTCAACGCCGGCGATGTGGTGGCCGTGATGGCCAACAATGAATTGATGGTCAAAATCCGCAATCTGCAGGGCCAGTTTGAAACGGCGCAGGAAGAAGTCAACAAACTGAAACGCGCCCAGCATCTGCAGATGACTCCCGTCGAGCAACGCATGATCGAAGGAGATCTGGCCAAGGCGCTGGAAACCCGCGACAGCCTGCACCGGCAACTGGAACTGGTCATCCAGCAAGCGGACATGCTGAACGTGCGGGCTCCGGCCAGCGGACGTATCTTCAACTGGCAACTGCGGGAAAACCTGCTCCGTCGCCCGGTGCTCAAGGGCCAAAACCTGATGACGATTGTGCATCCGGATACGGCATGGCAAATCGAACTGGAAGTCCCCGAACGTCGCGTGTCGCACTTGATGCAGGCGCGAAGCGATGCCGATGAGCCCTTGCAAGTCACATTCACGCTGGCTTCCCATCCGGGCCGCGAATTCACAGGACACATTGTCAGCATCGACAACAAACTGGATGTGCGCAGTGATGACGGCAATTCCGTGCTGGTACGGGTGGCATTCGACAGCCAGCAACTGCCTGATGACTTGCTGCGCAGCGGAACTCGCGTCACAGCCAGCGTGCATGCCGGCCGCCGCTCGCTGGGTTACGTGTGGTTCCACGAGTTGATTGAGACGGTCCAGTCCACGTGGCTGCTGTGGTTTTGAAGAAGCAGGGGAACTGGCAGCGTGTGTAACAAATTCCGCACAATTTGCCGGCGCCAACAACCGATTAACTAATTAGCAATAAAAACCGACCGTTTCCCTGACAGACGCTGAAGCCGAACAGGACCAAGCCATGAAAACTCGTCGCATCCTCTTTCTGGCCGCCATTTTGATTTCGCCGGGTATCATCGAGCAGCCAATTTCGGCACAAACCGCACAGGATCAGCCGGAAATGCTCTCGCCGGTCAATCGCGTCGGGGAAGGGCACGTCGATTTGGAGTTTTGCCGTGTAATGTTTATTTCGGAAGTTGACGTGCCGGCACAGGAAAGCGGACCGTTGCTGGAGATGCCCGTGCAACTGGGTCAGGCCGTGGAAGGCGGCCAGTCGCTGGCCCGCATCGATGACAGTCTGGCTCAATTGCGACTGGAAACAGCCCGCACCAAATTGGCGGCCGCTTCGGAAAAGGCCAACAACGATGTCGATATCCGGGCTGCCAATAACGCGCTGGAACTGGCCGAAACCGAACGCAAACGCAACTATCAGCTGTTGATTAAACGTACATTGCCGCAAGCCGAATACGATCGTTCGGCCCTGCAGGCCAAGCAGGCCGCGTTGCAGGTGGAACAGGCCCAGCGCGACATGCAAACGGCCGTCAAGGAAGCGCAAATCGAATCGCACAATGTCCGCGCCGCCAGCGACAGCATCGATCGCCATATCATCAATTCGCCTTTGCAGGGCGTTGTCATGGAACGCTACAAGGAGCCCGGTGAATGGGTCAACGCAGGCGACAACGTAATGCGTGTGGCTCGCATGGACCGTCTGTATGTGCAGGGGTTGCTTGATTCCAGCTTGTTCAATCCTCACGAAGTCGAAGGGCAAAAGGTGACGATTTCGGTAGCCGTGGCCCGTGGCGAACGCCTCGAGTTCCAGGGCCGCATCGCGTATGTGTCACTGGAGAAACAGAACGCGCGTTCCTACATCGTGCGTGCCGAAGTGGAAAACCGTCAACACAACGGCCGCTGGTTGCTGCTGGCCAACGAGGAAGCCACCATGCGGATCCATCTGGGACAGCAGTCGGTCACCCAGGCACCGGAGTACAACTTTGGCGCGGGCCGCGTGTATCGCTAGAAGCCGCGATGCAGCGACCATCACTCCTTCTCCCTTGAAGAGAATCCCGGCGCGCCGGGAGAAGGCCGGATGAGGGCCGAACAGCTGATGGCAGGGTCGTGACGAAACTTCTGCGTCGAAGTTCCTTGTTCGAAATGCGAAATTCCGGCATGCTCGGGAACCGCAGAATATCGAACATGGAATATCCAACCGCCAAAGTGCAGGGCCCGGAAACTTCAGACCGGCTTGGCAATTTGCACGTTGCGCTTTCAGTCGTTCCAAAAACCGTCGACTTGAACTGAGCCGAAGGCACTAGCCTCGGGTTTCGCCAGGAAAACGCCGCCTGAAAGACCCGACGCTAGCGCGTGCGGCTCAGTTTTTGGAACTACTGACCTTTCAATTTGCAATCCAAACTGCGCTCTCATTCCTCCTGCAGCGCGGGGTTAATCCGCAACGCCGCCCCACTTCTTCCGTGATTCCTGAGCCGCCAATTGGGTGAACACAACAGTCACTGCAAGGTGACCATGCACAAAAGAGTTATCAACTTCATTTTTGTCTCCGCGATTCAGGCTAAAGACCTTCCGCCGTTCCCTCACCTCGCGGGTCGGCAGCTCCGGCATAATGCCACTGGTTACCGTCCGCATCCCAAATCACCTGCAATCCGTGTGCGTTTCCCAGGCCGCCGACCATCTGGATGTTATGGCCGCGTCTTTTCAATTGCCTGACAACTGATCTTTCAATCCCGTTTTCCACCAGCAGCCGATTGGGATCCATAAAACTCACTCGCGGCGCAGCGATGGCCTCGGCAATCGTCATGTCAAAGTCTGCCAGGTTCATCACCATTTGCGGCACGGTTTGCCCGATGGTGTGGCCACCGGGTGTTCCCAATGCAGCCCATGGTTTGCCGTCGCGAAAGATGATCGTGGGGCAGTCGCCAGACAGCTTGCGTTGCCCCGGCTTGGCATCCATCGGGTTGCCAGCAGGTTCAAACGTGCAATAAGCCAGTGAATTGTTGAACCAGATACCCGTGCCTGGCGGCATGATGCGGCTGCCAAACAGATTGCCCAGCGTCTGGGTGGCCGAAACGATGTTGCCGTGCTGGTCGGCGACCACAAAGTGCGTTGTGTTGTCGCTGGTCGACGCGGAAAGTCCAGGCGGCTCGAATTCGGTGGCGCGATCAGGGTCAATCCTGGCGACCTCGGCCTGCCAGTACTCGCGCGAAAACAGCATGTCCAGCGGCGGCGGCTGGATTTCCGGATCACCCGCGTACTTCAGTCGGCACCAGAAAGCATGCTTGGTGATTTCCGCAAAGTAATGCAGATAGTCGACGCCATTGTGGCCAAAGTCCCTGCCTTCGACCGACCGGTCCACACAACTCATCATGCCCAGCCGGATCAGTGACGGGAACGCCGTAGCAGGTGGTGAAGCCGTATACACCTGCACCCCGTGGTACTCAACTTCGGCAGGTTCCCACCACTCGGCACGATCAGCGCGGAGATCTTCAATCGAAAGAAAGCTGCCACGCGTCTGCATCTCATCGTGAATCCGCTGGGCCAGTTCGCCATCATAAAAAACCTCGACCCCATGGTCGGCGACCAACCGTAAAGAAGCGGCCAGGTCCGTTTGCACCAGCAAGTCACCTTTGCGAACGGCTCGGCCGTCGACGGAATAGATTTCCCGGGCATGTTGCGGAAAGCTATCAAACGAATAGGCGACCATTTGTTCCAGACGCTCGGTCACGGCAAACCCGTTTTCGGCGGTTTCGATGGCAGGCTCGAACAACTCCGCCCATTCCAGATCGCCGTACTCGTCCGACATCGCCTGCCAGGCGTTCACGTTGCCGGGTGTCGAGACGGACCTGGCTCCGGTGCGGTTGTTTTCAAAGTCAGGTGTCGGTTCCCTAAACACATCCGAGTCCACCGCCATGGGGATCTTGCCGCTGGAGTCGAGAAAACGGACTTGGCCTGATTTTGCATCGTAGATCAGGATCGTTCCGTAACCGCCCATGCCCGAGTTCATTGGTTCCACAACGTTCAGCGTTGCGGCGATGGCGACCGCCGCGTCAAAAGCGTTTCCACCATCTTTCAAAATCCGAATCCCGGCCTCGGTTGCCAGCGGATGCGCCGAGCTCACTATACTCTGCGGCCCGGCCCTGGTCGTTTCATCCTGCGCCTGCAGATCATTTTCCAGCCATGGAGCAAGAAGCATTACACAGAACCAGGCACAAAGATGTAGCCGACGCATGACAACGTTCTCCTATTACGACGTAAACCAGGTGTTATTGTGGAGGAGCGCTGTCAATTTGCAATTTGCAATTTTCAATTTGCAATAGAGCGGCGAGCCGTCACCCCGCTGCCTCGGCCCGACCAGCGTGGGCTGGCCACCGGCCGGGGATGCCGGGTACAGCTGGCTCTAGAAGTC
>CAMYKF010000606.1 GCA_947258905.1 uncultured Pirellulaceae bacterium
TTGACTTTCGAATTTTGCAGCCGTTTCCGCAAACAGATACGCGGGCCGCATGTGCAGACCGTGTTCGTTGGCAACGGTTACCGATCGTGACTCGAAAGAAGCAGACATGAATCCTGCCGGCAAGACTCACTGGAACAGGATTTCAGGAAACGAACTGATTGTTGTCCGCTTCTTCCAACAACGTCTTGATGTCTGCCGGTGTTTTTGATTGCTTCAAAAACTTGCAGAACATGTCGTCACGCAGTTGTCGTGAGATATTTTCCAGTGCCCTGAGGTGATCTCCCGGACGATCGGGAGGAGAGACCAGCAGGAAAAAGAGTTGTACCGGTTCGCCATCGAGACTCTGGAAATCCACACCGGTCTGGCTGACGCCAACGGTGCCGACCAGTTTGTCGACGCAGGGGTGTTTGGTGTGGGGAACAGCAATTCCCCGACCGATTCCGGTACTCCCCAGTTCTTCGCGTTTCAGAATCGCTTCCACGATACTGTCGGCATCTTCGGATTTGATCTGGTTTGCATTAACCAGATTGCCGACCAGTTCGCGAATCGCGCTTTCCTTGTCAACGGCAGCCAGATCCGACTGGATGGCGTCCGTTGTCACAAAATCACAGAATTTCATTCAATAATCCTCTCGTGATTTGAGATCACGCCTTTGCACCGGTCTGGTGTTGTTGCCACCAACCCCGAAAGCTTCCGGCCCGGTTTGCCCGACATAAACGTCTGTTAGACGGCCGAGTCCTCACCGCGCGGTGGTTTGACACCGCGATGATCTGTTAATTTTTCTTTGTGTTTTCTTAATTGCCGCTCCACCTTGCGCAGCACGCTGTCCAGCGCCGTCAACACGTTGGTGGCCGAGTCCGCCGCAAAAAAATCGTTGGTCTCTTCGGCCGATACCTTTAATTCAACTTTGGGTTGATCCGCGTTCTTGAGATCAACCAGAACAACCGCTCCGGTGGTTCGATCAAAAAAGCGAGGCAGCTTTTCAACTTTCTGGTGAATGGTCTGCTGGACTGACTCACTCAATTGGCCATTTTTGGCCGAGATCGATATTTTCAACTTTGCTGCCTCATTTTGGACAACGGCACGGATTGGACAACGGCACGGATTGGACAACGGCACGGATTGGACAACGGCTCGGTTGTCAACGTCGGAAATCCAGCCACAAACCGTGGCTTGCCCGCGTTCCATTGGATCGGTCTGATGCCTCCACCAGTGGAATCCTATTCTAGCGTCCGACAAAAAAAGCAACAAATGCTTTTATCGAACACTTTCCCGATCAAAACAGCGTAATCAGCAGAGTTTTCCAGGTCCGGGTGCGGTTTTTCCAGAGCGTCGCCCATCGTGCCATAACCCGTCGATGAGGATTGTCAGAGCCGCATTAGACACGGCGGCCAGGTGGCAGTACGCACATTCCGCGATGCAACTGCGGAATTACCGACACAACTTTCCGATGTGGACAGGCGATTACGGCGAGTTGCCCGCGCCGCCGTCGAAAGCATTTTCCTCTTCGGGACCCTTTTCTGCAGCGGACTCATCGCCGGGAGGCTCCGCTGGCTGGTCGGGTGATTCTGCGGGTTCCTCTCCGGCCGTGCCTGCAAAGCTGACCTCCGGCAGGGCTGGCGGCTCCGAGTAGCGAATCTCGCCTTTCCGCAATTCGCGTTTCCATTGACGCTCGATAATGCGTCGGCGATCGGCCCGTGGCGCCTGCGGTGCGTAGTTATAGGTAATGCCTCCAGTGATTTGCCGCATGTTGTCGATCGCGAGGACGCGGACGGCAAGGTTTTCATCGGCCAGCAAATCCACCAATTCGGCGTCCCGTCCCTGGGCCAGTGACTCGGGGTTGGTCCCGCAAAACAGGCGGTACAGCTTTTTCTGGTTTTCCACACCGGCCACGTCCAGGTCGTCAAACAGGACCTGGGCGAATTCCGGTTGTGCTGCAATGGACTGGCGAACGGCGGCAATCAGTGAATGCCAATTGGCTCGGTTACTTTCCTCATTGAGAAAATCGACCAGGTAGGCGTAATGCCCGGTGGAGGCCAGCCAGGCCAGCGCGCCGTAACGCAGCTCCTGACGGCGACTGCTCTTCAATTCGGCCAGTTGCTCACGCAACGAACGGTCTTCGGCCAGCACTTCGGGCGCGTTGCGGGTTACCACGTTTTCCAGTCGGGTCAGGTAGCGAGGAATTTCGACTGGCCGATCGGGCACCCCCATGGCAGGCGGGCGTTGCCAGTCCACGCGGGGCGAGTCGATCCGGGTCNGACCGGCGTCCACCACGAAGGTCACCAGGTGGGCCGGTGGATCACTGCGGGGATCGCTTCCCGTTGTGAACCAGTTATGAAAACGGGCCGTGACCGACGATTCGTCCACCGGCATGGTAACGCGGTAGCGCTGGCCGCGGTAATCGAACAGCACGTCCATATCGCTTTGCCGGGAAGTCGCCTTGTAGTCGCCATATAATGCTGCAATCACGTCCGCCCCGCTGGCCTTGTCGCGGCGGCCCAGCGAAAAACGGGCGGGGCCGCTGACGGTCAGCGATATGCCGTCGCCGATATCCAGTTGCGCCGTGCAGCCGGCCAGCACCAGAAACTCGCTCAACTCCAGCAGCCGTACATCCACGTCGACACGTTGCCAGGTATTGGTCGTTGTCTCCCGCAAGAACAGGATGGCGTCCGGTTCAGTCAGCACGGCCACTTGTTGAGGGGGCTGCACGGGTTCGGGTTGCGGCGGTACCACAATTTGTACCGAAGCAATGTCGGGTTGCGGCGGCAAGGCGTCGGGATCTTCGGCCGGGGGTTCCGGTGTCTCGGGCGGCGGAAGCGGATGTTGCGCGGTGACGACCGGATCTTCCGGTGGCGGTTCGGTCCCAGGTTCTGTTGTTTCACCAGGATCGGACGACGCGTCGCTGGCTCCCGGGATCTTGTCCGGATGGTCGTCAACGGGCGGCG
>CAMYKF010000607.1 GCA_947258905.1 uncultured Pirellulaceae bacterium
TGCGTTCTTGCTGGCCAGTGCTACCAGCAGCACGATGCCGATCTGTGTGTAAGTGTTGTTGTCCGCTCCCCGAATCAAGAGGGCGATAACGACGCCCAGTGCCGCCAACGGCACGACGGAAATCACGGCAGCTGGGCTCGTCCAACTCTCATACTGAGCGGCCAACACGAGAAACACGAAGACGACGGCGAGCGTAAAAATCAGATACTGCTCGCCTCCGACTTGCTTTTCCTGGTACGACATGCCGGTCCATTCGAAGCCCATTGAGCCCGGCAGTTCGTTTCGGGCAATATCTTCCATCAACTGAAGCGCTTGTCCGGAACTGCGTCCCGCGGCAGGCTCTCCATTGATCTGGGCACTGGGATAGAGGTTGTAGCGCTGAATGACCTGCGGACCCAAGACTTCTTCGACCGAGACGAACGATCCGACCGGTACCATCTGGCCGGAGTTGGTGCGTACATCCAGCCGCGCGATGTCTTCTGGCAAGTAGCGGAAACGTGAATCGGCCTGAACTCGAACCTGCCACGTTCGGCCGAACGCGTTGAAGTCATTCACGTAGGCGGAACCAAGAAATGTCTGGAGAGTTGCGAAGACCGAATTCAAGGGAATGTCCATGGTCTTGACCTTCGTGCGATCGATGTCCAGGAACAATTGCGGGACATCGGCACGGAAGGTCGTGTTCATGGCGGTAAGCCCAGATTGCTCTGTACCTTTGTCGACCATCAGCTGGGCCGACCCCTGCAGATCTCGCAAGCCCAAACCGCCGCGATCCTGCAACTGCATCTGAAAACCACCGGCATTGCCGAGCCCGTCGATCGCGGGCGGCACAAAGGCAAAGACAATCGCCTCTTGGATATCGGCGAACTTACCGCGGATATGAGCCAGGATGCCGTCCTGACTGACTTCCGGAGTGGTTCGCTCTCCCCAATCCTCGAACACAACCACGACCAGTCCAAGGTTTGAGCCGTTCGTGCCGCTCAGCAATGAATAACCGGCAATGGAAAGCCAGTCCTTGACGCCCGGTGTCCCTTCCATGATGCCGTCGATTCCATTGATCACGGCGGTGGTTCGCTGCAGCGACGCGCCGTCCGGTAACTGGACATTGACAAACGCGTAGCCCTGATCTTCCGTTGGCAAAAAACCAGTCGGCAGTGATGTGAAACCCACGCCCGTTGCGACGACCAGGCCCGCGAAAACGATCATTACGATGGTTATCCTGCGAACCGTACTGCCGATGACGGCGGAATAGATGTTCGTTGTGCTGTCGAACGTGCGATTGAACCAGCGGAAGAAGAAGAAGCCTGATTCGGGCGTCTTTCGCATCAGCAAGCCGCACAATGCCGGGCTGAGCGTCAACGCGTTGATCGTGCTGATGAGCACGGCCGCCGAGATCGTCAGCGCGAATTGACGATACATCTGACCCGTGATGCCGCCCATAAATGCGGTTGGAACGAAGACCGCCAGCAAGACCAAGGTTGTTGCGATGACAGGTCCCGTGATCTCGTCCATGGCCTTCACGGCCGCGTCCTTCGAGGTCATGCCGGCGTCGACATGCCGGGAGGTGTTTTCGACAACCACAATCGCGTCGTCCACGACGATACCGATCGCCAAGATAATGCCGAACAACGTCAGCATGTTGATGGAGAAGCCCAATCCCGCCATGACCGCAAAGGTACCGATCAGCGAAACGGGAATCGCCGCGCATGGGACAACCGTAGCTCGCCAATCTTGCAGGAAGATGAAGATCACCAGAATCACGAGGACGACGGCGATCATCAGCGTTTCGTATACCTCCGCAATGGATGCCTCGACGAACTTGGTCGTGTCATACGGGATCTGATACTTCAAGCCATCCGGAAATCGCTCGCTGAGCTCTTCCATCTTGCTCTCAATGGCCTTGGCCAGATCCAGTGCATTAGCACCTGGCAGCTGATAGACGGCAATCGCCGCCGAGGGTTGCCCCTTGAAGGTCGACACGCGGTTGTAATTCTTGCCGCCCATTTCCACGCGCGCGACGTCACGCACGCGCGTCATGCGTCCGCCCTCGCCTGTCTTGATGATCAGGTCCTCGAATTGACTGGTCTCCTTCAATCTTCCCAGCGTGTTCACGACCAGCTGGAAGGAGGTTCCTGGAGGTGCGGGGGGCTCACCGATGCGGCCGGCGGCCACTTGAACGTTCTGCTCTTGGATCGTCGCAACGACGTCTTGAGTCGTGATGCTGCGGGCCTTGAGCTTCTGCGGATCAAGCCAGACTCG
>CAMYKF010000608.1 GCA_947258905.1 uncultured Pirellulaceae bacterium
GAGCCTGATGTCATCGAGCGAAAATGGGTAACACGATTTCATTCATCAAGTCGGATAACGTGCAGGATGACCGAGCCGAAAAGGTAGGCCCAAAGTGGATTTAGTCTCTCGGAATTATCGTTCGCGTTGGCGGCTTCGGTCGATCCGTTTGTTATCCGCCGTACCCTAGTTCAGTTGACGACATCATTGGAAACGGATCTCAACATATTTCAAATAGTTTCTGTAATCGTATTCGGAGTTGGAAACAAAGGTGGGTTCCGTTTGGATAGAGCAAAACTTAATTACCGATCGTAGATTCTTGAGTACGTCAGTAAGTCCATTAATTTCAATTCCGGCAGATTTGAGTTGTTCGCGCGTAACGAGACGTTGATGGCCCTTCATGGGAATTCGTATCCCGTCAATTTTGCCAAATAGTCCAACCCAGTCTTGATGGTCGACAAATGTTATAGCTGCATCTTGGGCGTCGATTTTAATGTCAAATCCGCAGTCTTCTAAATAGATGTCTTTGTGTTGCCAAGAGTCAAGTATTTGCAACCCGTCAATAGTATCCAACTTGTTTTTTGCGCTGTTGTATTGAGCGTAATAGAACGGCGGAAACATACCGCGAAATGGCGCAAGCAATGCCAAAGCAATGGCGACAAACGCGATCGCGACGAGAATCTGTTTCAAACCATATCGCATGCTGTAACCAAGTCGCCTAACGTCAACGATCACCGAGCCGGAACCAGCGATCATCCACTTCATTAAGCACGCAGATCCGGCTTCGCGTGCATCGTATTGTTATCTGGCGTCCTGCGTTTTAGGGTAGTGGTCAAGTATATGACGGTAAACAGCAGTGCGGCAACAGACGTGACGGCGACGCCGTTCCAGCCTTGGTAATAATGCAGCAAGCCGAAAATGGGAATGCACAACGCGAATGCCAGCCACATATTGCCTGTCGTCATTGTAAGAAGCAGGGGCAGCGTGACACGGAACATCATCTCTTCAGTAACGCCGGCGCTAAGTGACAACAGGACGCCCCAAATCGCCTCTGCGTTGTTACGTGGATACAGTGCTGTGAAGTCGCCGGCGCCCGCGCGTATTGGTTGCGGCGATTCTGCTGAATTAGTTTTTTTACGTTGAATCAGCGCAGTCGCCAGTGGCCCCACGGAACCGAGCAGCAGCCCGCAGCAAATCATGTATCCGACGAATCGAATACGACGAGGATCAGTGTCGACCGGAACCGGCAGCTTAAATTCGCTTGGAAGTTGCAGCAGTGCAGGTAGCCGCCCGGTAAAGTACAAGGCAAGGACTGATCCGAGCCCAAAGAGAATGACGCCTTCCAAGACCCAAGACGCCATGATTCGCTGTCGAATCGATGTTTCATTCGCGGCCTTGAGTGTTTCGTAGTCACGTGCTCCCACGCCGGCCCGCCACGCGAAAATTCCGATCATCGTGACAATGAGAAGCCATTCCACAATTTAGCCAACTTGAGCAGGATAACTTATTACTTATTCCCGAGTACTCAGCAGTAAACGGGAAACCAGGGTTTATTCTCGAGTCGCACCCGGATTTATTACCGAGTCACTACCTCGTTTATTGTCGAGTCGCAAAGTTCTCGAGTCAATACATGTTAATCCTCAAGTCAGTTGACATGAGCGTGTAAATATGTACAGTATTCTTGGCTGCTGACTTCAGGCAATACTTCCCCATCAAGACTTTAAACGGACCGGCGACCCGATCCATCTCGCGAAAAGGACTCAACATGTCAGCCAATCAATTCGCTGGGCGTGTGCATGAGTTGAAACTCCGAAAAAATGATACTGCATGGTTCCCACGCTGGATCTTCCGGTTCGCATCGCATCAACGGCGGTCCCGAGATCGACAACTGGAAGTGACCGATTCGACCGTGATTAGTTTTCTCCGAGGCCTGAGGGACCGCGGCGTTCCCGCGTGGCAACGGCTGCAGGCAGTCCGGGCCATTCAAACTTATCGCTCCGAAATCCTGAATACCCAATCGCCCAGGCTCCAGAATATCCAGCAAACGCTGCAACGAGTCGCCGCCAACGAACGACATGACGCTGGACAGCTGTCCCCTATTCAGGAAAGAGCATTGCTGGACTCAATCGATAAATCCGCCCCGACATGGATTCAGCAAATGCATGCCGAGTTAAGACTGAGGCACTATGCACTGGATACCGAAAAGGCCTATGTCGGCTGGATACGAAGATTTATCAAGTCTTGCGGCAGCCAGCATCTGGAGCAATTTGGAGAAGCCGAGATCAAGGAGTTTTTGACCGGCCTTGCGGTGAACGGAAAAGTCGCAGTCAGCACTCAGGATCAGGCACTTTCCGCGCTGTTGTTCCTGTATGAAAAAGTAATGGGCAGAAAATTGGAGTTCCTGGACGTGGTCAAGTCGAAAAAGCCACAAACCCTGCCGGTCGTTCTGAGTCGCTCCGAGATTCGGAAGCTGTACAAGTTGTGCCATGGACGCACCAGGGCTTTGTTTCAGTTGCTTTACGGATCCGGATTGAGACACCGCGAGGCTCTGCGATTGCGAATCAAGGATCTTTGTTTTGATACCGGTCAAATCCTCGTACGAAATGCAAAAGGCGACAAGGATCGGGTAACCGTATTGCCGCAATCGAGTATCCAGTTACTCAAGACGCAAATCCGAATCACTCGCGCGACGCACGATTGCGATTTGCAAAACGGATTTGGCGAGGTCTATCTGCCTTACGCACTGGATCGAAAATACCAAAACGCATGCCGGCAGTTTTGCTGGCAGTATTTGTTTCCATCTCGGCAGTTATCGCGAGACCCACGGAGCGGTAAAGTCCGTCGGCATCATTTACGAGAAGGTTCATTCGGAGATTTTTTTCGCAGGTCAGTCAGGCGAGCCGGGATCGAAAAGCATGCCGTCCCGCATTCACTGCGGCACAGCTTCGCGTCGCATATGCTGGAAGATGGTGCCGATATCCGAACTGTTCAGGAATTGTTGGGTCACAAAGACGTTTCCACGACAATGATCTACCTGCATGTGATGAACAAGCCGGGGCTGGCCGTGAGAAGCCCGGTTGACCAGATCTGAAGCACGTCAGGTGCCACTAAACCTGCGACGTATACGGCTTGTTCGGTCGTCAATTTTTCCCTTGCTGCAAACGCTTGATCACCGTTTGTGCGGCATGGTAACCGCACATGCCGTGGACGCCGCCGCCGGGTGGAGTGGAGGCGGAGCAAATAAAGAGACGCGGATTCGGGGTCGTGTAGGGGTTCATCCTGGCTACGGGTCGGGTAAATAGCTGCGTGAGGTTCGCTGCTCCGCCGGTAATCGCGCCGCCCACATAGTTGGGATTGAAGGACTCAAAATCCGCCGGACGCGTGACGTGACGAGCAAGAATCAAATGGCGAAATCCGGGCGCGAAACGCTCGATCTGGTTTTCAATCCGGTCGGTCATATCTACATCCGAACCATGCGGAACATGGCAATAGGCATAGCCCGTGTGTTTTCCTGCAGGAGCGCGACCCGGATCAGCATGACTCTGCTGGCAGAGAATCAGATTAGGCGAATCGCTGTGCCGCCCCTTCCACGCATCACGTTCCGAAGCGGCAATTTCTTCCAGCCCGCCACCCACATGAACCGTGGTGGCCGACGCAACTTGCGGATCCTGCCAGGGGATTTGGCCGTCCAGGGCCCAATCGACCTTGAACGTCCCGGGTCCATAGTTGAATTTGTCCAAGCGTCGACAGTAACGTGAGGGCAGGTCATCGCCGGCAATCTCCACAATGGATTTGGGTGACAGATCAAATAGCACCGCGCGTGAGTCGGGCAACTCGGCCAGCGATGCAACCTTCGTGTCGCAAACGATCTCGCCCCCGAGACTTTCCAGATATCCGGACAACGCCCGTCCAATGGCGATGGAACCACCGCGTGCTACCGGCCAGTTCTCAACGTGTCCCGTCACGGCAAAGATCAACCCGAGGGCCGCCGTCAACAAATGATCGAGCGGAAGGATTGAGTGTCCGGCGCATCCGGCAAACAAGGCCCGGGCACGTTCTTCGCGAAAAAACGTCTTGGCAAAGCGTCTTGCTGGCCAGGCAGCGCTGGAACCAAAGCGCAGCATCTGGAACGGCCTGCGCGGGGTCAATCGCAGCGGTCCCATCAGGTCTGCCAGCAAATCTTGCGGGTGCTTAAGAAGTGGTTTAAACAGTCGTCGCCAACGCTTGCCATCGTTGCCCAACTGCTCAGCCGTGCGATCCAGACTTTGGTACAGCATCACAGCAGGCTCGTCATCCAGGGGGTGGGCAACGGAGGCATCCAGCGCCAACCACTCTAGTCCAAAATCGGCAAGCGGCAATTGGCGAAAGTAAGGAGAGAGGATGCCTGTCGGATGCACCGCCGAACATTGATCGTGGTAAAATCCCGGCAGTGTGAGCTGCCGCGTATGCGTGCCCCCGCCCGGTTCCTGCATGGCTTCGCAGACCCTGACACGGTAACCGGACCGGGCCAATTCAATCGCCGCCGCCAGACCGTTGGGCCCGGCACCCACCACAATTGCATCCAATGTTTCTGCCATGGTTTCCCATCCTGGTGTTAAACGCAGCGGGTGTCTAGCGAACTCGCAACTACGAAAACCGTAAAAAACTTTGGAAATGTTGTCCGGAATCTCTCCGGAATGGCAATGCCCATTCACAGGTACGGTACCGGGTACTGTGCATAAAAGCGCTAAAGCAACTCAAATCGAAAGCCGAGCATGCGGCGCCAGCCTGTAGCTGCGGGCTGTAGCTCGCAGTTTGCAGCCATACGAAATGAGAGCCGCGAAGGCGGCGACAGCGATCTCGGCTCCAAAAACCATGGGGTGCAATCCCTGGTTTGCAGCGCAGATACCGCTTTGATTTGCTGGTGACCAACCCAGCACGCGATAATCAATGTCAGTAGTTACAAAAAAAGGTCGGATTGAACTGAGCCGCCGGCGCTAGTGCAGCAAACGACAATTGGTGTTCCATGAAGACAAAAGTCGACCCAGTTTAAACCACCCTCCCGAAGGGCCTTCTGGGAGGGTCGAGCCGCAGGCTCGGAGAGGGCATTTTTTCGGTTTCGTTAACGGACAATCGACGAGCGGTGACCCTCCCCGTCCGCTTCGCGTCCGACCCTCCCAACGGGGCCCAACGGGAGGGCAAGCTGGGAAAGCTTTTATTGTGGTGGAACAGAAAATACTGTTTGTTGCACTAGCCTCGGGTTTCCAGGGGAAACGCCCCCTGCAAGACCTGATGCTGGCGCGTTCGGCTCAGTCTTTGGAACTACTGAATATCAACCAACAAAACAACGTTCCTTAATCAGCCAAACTGGACTGAAAAATGTCGGATACCAATCCTCAGGGAATCGACGAAACGCGTCGCGAGAAATTCGAATCCGATTGGCTGGAGGGGAAGCCACAGCCGCTCGAACGATATTTACCGGAACAGCATGACCAACGCTACGAACCCACACTTGAGGAATTGGTCCATATCGAAATGGAATTTGCCTGGAAACAGGCTTTCAAGACTAGCCGTGGCGACGCCGGTTCTCAATCGCGGGGGCCGTTATGTGTGGAGGAGTACGTGGCCCGGTTTCCTGGCTTGGGCGAGCGATCGGTGTTATTGCGACTGGTCCAGCAGGAGTACTTGTTGCGGCATCAGTTCGGTGATCGCCCGGAGGCCACCGAATACATGGAGCGATTTCCGGCTGTCGTTATTGACAACGAGGCCGTGGAGACGCTCGTTCGTCAGCAAACAAATGGCGGACTGGCCAGCCCGTTGCGGAGCGGTCAGTCGCTTGACCGGTATCGGCTGCTGGATGTGCACGGGCGAGGAGCATTCGGCAACGTGTGGCGAGCTGCCGACTCCAAACTCGATCGCACGATTGCGGTCAAGGAACTCAACGCGCGTCTGGCAGGCACACCGGATTTACGATCTCGCTTTGAACGGGAAGCCCGAATTGCCGCCCGTCTGGAGCATCCGGGAATCGTCCCGGTCTACGATGTTGGCGGTTTGGACGGAGAGCATCCGTATTACACGATGAAACTGGTGCGCGGCAAGACTCTGGCCGAGGAAATTGCGGCTTGTCATGGTTTGGAAAAGGGCCCGGCGCGGAACGTACATAAACAGAAACTGCTTTCGTCCTTTCTCTCCGTCTGCCAATCGGTGAAATATGCGCACGCCCGCAACGTGGTGCACCGCGATCTGAAACCCCAAAACATTGTTATTGGCGAATTTGGCGAAACGATTCTGCTGGACTGGGGCCTGGCCACTACGTCGGACAAGACCTCGCGGGAGCCGACCGGCCCATCCGGCACTCGGGAAATGCCAGATGTCTACGCGACGCAAGCGGGACAGATCAAGGGAACGCCGGCGTATATGTCGCCCGAGCAGGCGCGGGGGGAGGTATCAGAAATCGATGAACAGAGTGACATTTATGCGCTGGGTGCGATCCTGCATCAGGTGCTAACGGGTCACCTGGCCGTGGACGGCGGTACCCCCGATGAACTGCTCGAAAACGTGCGGGCCGGCAGAATTAACCGCCCGCGGCAGATCGACGGAAACATTCCGCGTCCTCTGGAATCGATTTGCCTGAAGGCCATGAGTCATGCCAGGAACGATCGCTACGACGACGTAGCTCGCCTGACGTCCGACATTGAAAGCTGGCTGGCCGACGAGCCCGTATCGGCTTATCACGAATCGATCGTGACCAGAAGTTTCCGCTGGATGAGACGGCATCGCACGCTGGTATCGGTAGCAGGAGCCTCCATCGTTGTAGCGGCTGCCGGCCTGTTCATCGGTTTGCTTCTGCTGGGCAATGCCTGGCAACGCGAACGAGACTTGCGACAGTTGGCCGACCAGCAGCGAACACGGGCTGAAAACAACCTCGCCGTCGCCCTGCAGTCGGTCGATACGTTTCTGGTGCGGTTTACTGAAGACCAGCGTCTGAAGACCTTCGGCATGCAACAACTGCGGCAGGAGATGCTACTGGAAGCGGAACAGTTTTACAACCAACTGGCCGCGCAGGAGGGAGACGACTTGCAGTTGCGTCTGCAGAAAACACATGCGTTAAGCCAGTCGGCGAAGATCGGTACGGAACTTGGCAATATCGAACGCGGTATCGAACAACTCAACGAAGCACTTGAAATTGCTGGCCAGATACTCGTCGATGATCCGGCCAATGAAGCGGCGCAACTGGAGCAGGCGCATTTGCAGAATGCCCTCGGCAATCTGTACGAACTGAAAGGTGAGTTGTCACGCGCGGTCGAATATCAAAACGCCGCTATGGCTACGTTCGCCAGGTTTATGGAAGGCGAACATCGTGCCGAAGCGATGGAAGGGTTCTACACAACTCAGGGCAACATGGCCGTGGCTAAGGAAAACCGCGGTCAATATCGCGAAGCCGAGCAGCAATATCGTGAAGTCATCGAGGATTTGCAGCCGCTGGTCGAAGCGACGCCGGACGATGCGGACGCACGGCGACTGTTGGCCACCACGTTGAGCAACCTCGGTGTATTGCTGGTCAAAATTACGCCGCCCTCACGACTGGAACCGGCAATCGAGGTTTACCAGCAAGGCATCGAGCACTCGCGTGCCGCATCTGACTTGCAACCCGAAGATACCGAAAGCCAGGCCCATCTGGCGATGCTGTACTTCAATCTCGGCATGGCGTTCCGTCAGATGATGGGCAAGGATCCGTCTTTCCTGGACCAGGCGGAAGAAGCGTACAACGACGCCCTGTCAATTCAACAATCCGTAGTCCGCGATGCGCCGGAAGTCCTGGATCACCACCACAAGCTGGCAGCCACGTTTGGCAACATCTCCACCGTGCACTTCATGCGAAACGACTACCGGGGGGCTGAGGCATCGATTCGCGAGTCGATTGAGTTACGTGAGTCAGTTCCACTGGCCGGCACGACCGTGCCCTTGTACCAGTACGCGCTGGCCGGCGACTACTTTACTTTGAAGAATGCGCTGTTGTTTCAGGATCAGTATGAAGAGGCCGACGCCGCGCTGCAGAAGGCAGCCGATATTCTGGAACCACTGATTACGCTTTATCCGGAAAGCGTGCCGTTTCTGGCGTTGCTTGTAAAAGTCTACCAGGCACAGGGTTACAGTTGTTATCTGCAGGATCGATTTCGCGAAGCAGCAACCCAACTGGATCGCGCCATCCCGCTGGTTGACGAACTGTTGACGAAAACGCCGAATGATGTGCAAATGCAGAGTATTCTGACCAGCGCGTTGCAACTGCGAGCGGAATCGCGAATGCGCATCGGTGATTATGAGCGGGGCGACGAGGACTGGGATCGCTTGCTGGAATTGGCCGGCTCCGCCAAGCGGGGGCAACTGAGATTCGGCCGTGCCGGATTGAATGTGGAACTCGGGGAATACGAGCGGGCTGCGGAACAGGCTGAAGACATGCTCGCACTATCCCGCCAGGGCGGCGACGATAAACTGGACCTGGCATTTTCTGCTGTGCGAATTTACGTGCTGGTTGCCGCGGCCGTCAGCGAGGATAAATCACTGGCACCCGGTCGCCGCACGGATCGCACGGCCGAGTTGCTCGACAAGGCGATGGATTTGCTTAAACCGTTACCGGAAGAAAATCCGGCTGCTTTCCAGTCCATTTATGGGTATCTCGCCAGCAGCCCTGAAATGGAACTGTTGCGAACTCATCCTGAATTTGCGGATCTCATGAAGCAAGGGCAGGGCGATGGAGATTTCTAAATGCAGGCGAACGAGGCCCTTCATTCGCCGTTGCAAGCGTTCGACTTCGAGGTCAGCCGCGCCTCCCCGGAAGATTGATATTCGGAGAACGATACTGTGCTGAGCGAGGGCCTCACTCAGCTACATCGAATCGACCTGTTACCGGGTGATCGAGAGCGGCTTGTGTTGGCGTTTTGCCAAAAGTCGTGAACTCGACGCGGTTGTAAAACTGCTAAACGAACAATAGCCCGTGATGACGTCCTGTCACCACGAGCATTTGCGCATGCCTCGCAACGGTTATTTTTGGGCTGGCTTTTCCGGCATCGGTGGCGGTGTGTAACCATCCCATTTGCCGGCCTCAATCGCGTCCGAAGGGCTTTTGTCATCGGAGCGGGGAGCAGTGAGGTAGGCCTCCGTGACGTCCGGCGGCAACACGTATTCGTCGATAGTGGCCATGCGGACGACGATGTCGTCCTTGGTGACGTTGATGACCATCAAGTCACGGGCCAGAGTCAAAGGGCCATCGTATGTGGAACGTACTCCGTCCATGATGGCGGCGTTGTTTTCCGGCGACTGCACCGAGTGGTAACCGACCGCCATTCGCGGCTTGAGTTCCGCCATGACCTTGCCAAACGCTGACGGCTCGGTGTGTACACGAGTCGACACGTAAGTGGCCTGCGACAAATCCCAGCCAAAGTAATCCGCGAGGGCCTGGGGCGGCAGGAAGCATTCGTGGGACGCTATATCAGCATCTTTTGCGTATTCCATGTACCACTTGTTCGGATACGTATCGCCACCAAAGACGTACTTCAAGCCATTCCATTCCAGGCTGTAGCTGACCGAACCATCCAGACTGTGAATCGCCGGCCATGAACGAACGGTGACTCCGTTCTCCTGATAAAGGATTTCGTTTTCCTGCAGGTAATCAAATTCGTGTACCTTGATTTCGCCGCCGGCGTCAGGCAACGCCCCGGTACGGGTGGCAATATCCCACGCGAAACCTTTTTGCATGGCATCAACATAAGCTGCGGTACCCAATTCGGGACTGGAACCCGTGGGACCGTAGATGTGGATCGGCGTATACCGCCCGGACAACCAGCTGGCAATGTGCATCGGCATGAAATCGCCGCAATGGTCCACGTGCAGGTGACTGATGAATACCTTGTCGATTTTCGAGAAATCCGGCCGCAGTGAAAACAGGTTAACCAGCGAGCCGGCGCCGACATCGAACAGGAACTTGTCGCCGTTACCGAGTTCAACAAAGTACGAAATGGATGCGGCTGCCTTCGTCTGGTTGGGCATGCCGGTACCCAGTGCCGTGATTCTCATTTCATCGGCACCCAGTATTTCGGTATTGGGGAAATAGCTGGCCGGGTACTTGCCGTCGACAATCGGCGATGCGACGCGGCCGCTTGGTAAATTGTCCCGCGCAGCCTTGTCTTCCTGAACTACCGACTCGCTGTCAGAATTGGTAACGGGTTGTTTGCTGGCCTGGGCAACGGATTGCCGCTGTTCGTGAGTGACTCCGGCCACATAACCGATCATGCCGGCTACCAGGGCAACGACCAGTACGGGAGGGCCTGCCTGTTTGATTCGTGTCATGTCGTTGTTCCATTATCCGAAAGTTGACCGGCGGTTCACTTCATTACCGGAGGGCGAGAGCGAACCGGGGTAAGCGCTAAAAAACGCCACTTCTCTGTTCACTATTGAATATGATTGAACGGCATGCTACCGTCAATACGGTACCGTATGGAGAATGTAATTTGGCCACCAAAACCACGCTGGACCGCGAGACCTGGCTGCAAAAATCCCTGGATGTCCTGCGCAAGGAGGGGATTGGCGGCGTGCGGGTCGAGCGTCTCGCTCGCGATCTGGGAGTCACTAAAGGCAGTTTCTACTGGCATTTTGAGGATCGGGAAGACCTGCATGCGAGCATACTTGAGTACTGGAGCGACCAGTACAACAGTGTGATCACGAACAATCCCGGGTTTCTGGAAGGTGACCCGGCCGAGGGGTTGTTGGCCGCCATGATCGTGGTTCGCGAGCAAGGACTCGACGCCTACGAACTGGCCATCCGTACCTGGGCGGAATCTGATGCACGGGCGGCCAACGTTGTCGAAAAGATTTACAAGCGGCGAGCCGATTTCCTTGGCATGTTGTTTGAGCGTATGGGATTTCGCGGATTGCAGGCCGAGATTCGTACGCGAATGGCCCTTTGCTATCTGAGCTGGGAACCCAACATGTATCCGGACGAACCGGCATCACGACGCTCGCGCATGCTCAAGCTGCAGCACGAATTGCTGATCCGGAAGTAATCCAGGCGAAATGAGATCACCCGCGGTTCGGTGCGCTGCCTTGCTACCAGGGAAAAGGTCGCAGATCCCGGCGCGCCGGGGGTGGTTGGGCTTTTGAAAAAGTCCAGGCGGTGGAGCGCCTCAATTACGCAAAAAACGCCCTGCACGACCGGATGCCAAGGTCGAATTCTTTAGCGGAATGGCGCAAGCCATCCGGTGTTTTCAAAGGAAATCAGGCAAGACCGGACGGCTTGCGCCGTACCGCTAACAGTGCGCACCCAGTCGAATTCTTTAGCGGCATGGCGCAAGCCATCCGGTGTTTTCAAGGAAATCATTTTCAAGGAAATCATACAAGACCGGACGGCTTGCGCCGTACCGCTAACAATGCGCACCGACCCGGCGTTTCCGGCCTTCATCCGCCGTCCTTCCAGCGCGCGGGGATTCTCCTCGCCGGAGAAGGAGCTCCGGTTGCCACGAGATCTCTTCTTTGAAACGCCTTGATCAGGTGCTCACCGGTTTGCCTGACGCACGGGTTGCCTCCACCCCGCGATCTTCGGCATAAGTGATCATCGGGCTATCCTCGTCGGGACAATGTGGACAACATTCGCAGATGCGGTGGAACAGGCAAAACGTGCTGATCCCCCCGGACAGGTTGCGGACATCTTCAAAGCCGTGCTGCATGAGAATTCTCGAAGCAAGGTAAGCGCGAAAACCGCTTTTGCAATACACAAATTGAGGCACCTCCCGGTCCAGCTCGTCCAGCCGGTCACGCAGTTCGATCAGCGGTATGTGTACAGCGTCTTCGATGTGCCATTGTTTGAACTCGGGCAGGGTCCGCACATCCAGAAATCGACCAATGGTTGTTCTCTCAGGATAGGCCTCGGCGTACCAGTGCCGGATATCGCCACGCAAGTCATTGGACGCCACAAAGCCCGCCATGTTCACCGGATCCTTGGCGGAACCGTAGGGCGGAGCATAAGCCAGCTCAAGATGCTCGAGGTCGTAGACAGAGGCTCCCAGTCGGAGTGCCGTAGCCAGCACGTCGATCCGCTTGTCCACTCCGTCCACGCCAACTACCTGGGCACCGAGAATCCTGCCATCGGCAGGAGCAAACAACAACTTCAGGTGCATCGGATGCGTGCCGGGATAGTAACTGGCATGTCCATTGTGATGCACGTAGATCTTTTTAAAGGGAATACCGGTCCGTTGCAGGGTCTTTTCGTTGGCGCCCGTGCCACCCCCGGTCATTTCGAATACCTTGACGACCGACGTGCCCTGGCTGGAACTGTAGGCGCTCTCCCGACCGCAGATATGATCGGCCGCAATTCGACCTTGACGATTGGCAGGCCCAGCCAGCGCAATAATGGTTCGCTCATGGGTCACCGTGTCATCAACCTCGACCATATCGCCGGCGGCATAGATATCCGGATCGGAAGTCCGCATATGAGCATCAATCTGCAAGCCGCGGCGTTCTCCAACGTCCAGTCCAGCTTCTTTGGCAAGTGCGTTCTCCGGTCGTACACCAACTGCCATAACCACCAGGTCTGCCTGCAGGCAATCGCCGTTATCCAGTTGCACTTCAACCATGCCGTTGACATCGCGAAAGCTCTCGGCCCGGCGACCTAAAAGCATGTTGACTCCATGATGCTGCATATGATAGATCAGCGACCGATCCATTTCGTGATCCAGCGGCGGCAGGATCTCGTCGGCCAGCTCGACCAGCGTTGTATCCAGGTTGCGGTGGCGAAACGCTTCGGCAACTTCCACCCCAATGTATCCCGCGCCGATCACGATCCCCGACGTGGCACCGTCGTCCACGACCTGTTTGATGGCGTCCATGTCGGGAATATTGCGCAGGCCAAAAATTTTTGGATGGTCGATGCCGGGCAAGGGCGGACGAATCGGAGCCGCACCCTGAGCCAGTATCAACTTGTCATACGACTCTTCAAAACGACGATCCTGTTGCCGATCGTGAACTTCCACGACTTGCCGGTCACGATCGATACGCACGACTTCGTGGCATGTGCGTACGTCCAGATTCAGCCGCTCCCTCAGTCGTTTGGGTGTGACGACCAGCAGACTGCTGCGATCGGGAATGTCTCCACCAATGTGATAGGGCAATCCGCAGTTGGCGAACGACACGTACTGATCCCTTTCGAAAACGATGATCTCGGCGTTTTCGTTCAGTCGACGCAACCTGGCCGCCGCCGACATGCCCGCGGCCACTCCCCCCGCAATGACAACCTTCATTTGTCGTTCCTTTTTCCTGCTCTGCTGCTGGCTTTTCGGTTATTACAAATCGGGCTTTGTAAAACTGTGACATTTGTTCAGACTGCTTTCAAGAGCTCCACCCTTTATCAAGGATTGACGCGATGACCGACAGGACAGGAGGCAGCACATCGACCGCCCGGGCAACGACAATGGGTGAGTTTCTTGAATTCCTGATGGAGGCTCGTGCGTCGCTAAAGGCCAATTTGGCTGGCAAATCCCATGATGACGTCGAGCGGATTCGCGCGCCTCTGGAGGAACATTACCTCGATGATCGGGGGCAACCAGCCATGTACCAGCGGCTGGAGAGTGCCCTCTACGACGACTCACAGGAAATCGTGACGCTATGGCAATTTTTCGAGAGATACGACCCGGACCAACTTCACGCCTGGCAACGACTCGTGCAACTGGAACACGAGGGCCTGACTGGCGACCGGCACCCACGCAAGGTTTTTGACCGTTCTCCGTTTGGCATTGTGGCCATCATCGTCGGCACCATCACTGTCTGGATGACCATCCTCAAGACCTTTTCCGGCGAAGATATGGGTGAGTTGCTGGAAGTGATTCACTTCAACTGGGTGGCCGGCACGATCTGGATCGTGGGTCTGTTTGTCGCCTTGTGGTACATCCTCAAGACGTTGCGGAACAACCGGCAAGTCGCCTTTTTGTCGTCGTTGAACCGAGCGTTGACGCTCTATCTGGACGAGGGTCTATGCGTGGGGGTACGCCGTTCGCACGCTGCGTAATCCGCAATGATCAGGGCGAATAACGGTGATTAATCGGAGCCCAATTTAGCGACCCAGCCAGTTAATGGCTGCGAAGACGATGTAGGCCTTGAATCTCAATCCTGCTTCGTGCCAATCGATATGTCCGTCGCTGTTGACGTCGTACAGCAAACCGTCATTGGCTTGCTCGTCGACCGATCGCAACAAATCCATGATCAGTACATCGGAATGGTCATCGACGCCAAACGCTTCGCCAAAGCAGCCCACGTTGAACGTAATCGCGCCGAGCCCGCCCGTCGAGACTTCAAATCCATAGTTTTCGACATGATCGATGGCATCCTGCGTCGTCTGCGTGCTGCCGACATACAGCTGACCAGCCAGACTGGATTTGGTGACATAAACCGACAACGCCGTTCGTCGCGGTGACGCCACCATCGGTTAACTGTTCGCCACTGGTGATCCGCTCACCAAAGTTGTAGTTGATTCCAATCAAACCAGGTCGATTGATCTGAACATTGGTGAAGCGGTCATTGACCAGAGCCAGAGGCGGATCGCCGCCGTCATTGTCTCCGCTGATGACTTCATCGATCTCGCCCACCACGTCTTTGCCGTCGACGAGGTTTATCGTTTCTCCATCAACGACAAAGCTGGCTGGCTGGGCTTCTTCAATCGCCCAGGTACCGGGCCGCATTCGCACGAACTCGTAAATGCCGTCTTCGTTGGTTGTTTGCAACTCGGTGTAGGCGTTGCCGCGGTCATCGATGCCAGTAACCGTGATCTCGACATCGTTAATTGCCAGTTCGCCAAAGTCGATTTGACCATCGTCGTCGAAGTCTTCCCAAACGACGCCTTGCAGTACCGAAGCCGGAATTTCGGCAAAGTTGTAACCTGTTCCATCAATGGTGCTGCCCGGCAGGCCCACCATGATCGATGAGATCACGTTGCTGTCCGTGGTGTTGTCGACGGTACCGCCAATCGATCCGGCCGTCTCATTGCCATCCAGCACACCCAGTACCAGGAACTCGTCTTCGATTTCCGGAGTCACCGCATCGTCATAAACCTGAACAATGCGATAGGCTCCGGCATTGAGGTTGGCATCAAAGCTGTAAGATCCCGTAGCATTCGTGAATTGCTCGTCGATCATGGTCGACAGGTCGTCGGTCCACAACTGAATACGAATGCCCGCCAAACCGAACTCATTATCGTCGGTCGTGGCAAGGTCGTTGTCTTCGCCGTCCGGATCGAAACCTCCGGTTTCACCCCGCCGCGTCGTGAGCACGAGCCAGGGTCGTTCGTCTGTTGCCTGGGCAAGACGCTTCATCACATGGGAGGACGCCTCGTCCATGTAATGGCCGTCTTCGACTTCGAAGAAGACCGGCCCGTTGCAGACGATCCCGAACAGCTCCATCAGCAGATCCGCCGTTCGGTCCGGACGGAACTTGGGATCGATCTGATCGACCTGTGGTGTGCTCGGCAAGTCGATCATGGTGACATCGGCCACCAATGGAGCGA
>CAMYKF010000609.1 GCA_947258905.1 uncultured Pirellulaceae bacterium
AACTCGTTCGGCATTGACCGGCCCACCTTGTCGCCTGAAATGTTGAAGGCTTCGATCGAAGCCGCGCACGCCAGCGAAAAAATGGCGGTTGCTCACATCGGCGACGCGGCTGGCGCACAGCTGGCGGTGGAACACGGCATCAACGGGCTGGTGCATCTGTTCGCCAATGAAAAAATCAACGACGACTTGCTGAAGCTCATGGTTGAACACGACGTTTTCGTGGTACCCACCACGGTTGTGATTCAGAACATTACCGGCCCGGTAACGGTCACTACCTTGATTGATGATGAGCACATTGGGCCGCTGATGCTGGATACCGATCTGCAGGGTTTGTCGAGATCCTTTCCCAAACGTGATACCGCCACCAACTCCACCGAGAACCTGCATTACAACATCGCCGCTCTGGAAGCGGCCGGGGTACCCGTGCTGGCCGGCACTGACGCACCCAACCCCGGTACGACTCACGGCGCCAGCATGCATCATGAACTGGAGTTGCTGACGACGGCCGGATTGACCAACGCACAGGCACTGGCTGCAGCCACGTCACGGGCGGCAGACAGTTTCAATCTGAAGGACCGCGGTCGTATCGCACCGGGCTGGCAGGCCGATCTGCTGCTGGTGCAAGGCAATCCGTTGGAGGATATCAAGGCCACTCGGCACATTGCGGGCGTCTGGAAAGCGGGTCATGAAGTCGACCGCGAGCCGCGCCGCAAGAAAGCCGAAAAGGCGCGACAACGCCACGCCGAAAAGCAAGAGAAACCGGACGACGAACCGTAGAGCAGGTGGCAAGGAAGACTGGAACCAGAAGCCCTTTCAAAAACCTGTTTGTAGTACCGGCTTGAGCCGGATCGTGACAAATCCCGACTACAGGCGGGACTACGAACTTTCGGACTGCGAGCTTTCAAAACCCGGTTTTGAAATGCCCTCTAGGTAAAGTCCACCAGGAAGATATCGAAGATCAGAATCGAGTTGGCCGGAATGCCGGGCCTTGGAGTACTGCCATATCCCAGTGCCGACGGGACGATCAAGGTGGCAGACCCGCCGCGGGAAATCAGCGGGATGCCTTCCTGCCAGCCCGGAATCAGGTCGGACAACAAAAACGGCCAGTTGGATCTACTATCAAAAACACTGCCGTCTTCCAGCAACGTGCCTTTGTAGCTGACTGTGACCTCGCTGTTGAGGTTGGGGAAGTTGCCGTCGCCTTCCTGGGTGATGATGTAATACAGGCCCGACGCCGTACGCTCGGCGGTCAGGTTGTTTTCCGTCAGGTAGTTGGTGATCAGGCGGTCTTCGCTGGCTGCCTCGACGTTAACGGTACGCTGGTCTGTTCCCGCAATGCCCTCGGAGACGACTCGGAAGGAAATGACACGCGGGCCGGAGACGAAATCGTCACCCGTCACGCCGTTGGCATAGGCCACCGAGCGCAATACTGACTCATAGTCCGCAATCGAGGCAGTGCCCGAAAGACTCAACACGCCAGTATCGGGGTCATAGAAACTAAAGATGCCGCTGGCCGGAGTGAATCTCAGGAAATCCTGCCCACTCACAAATCCCGAACTGATTTCCACCACCGCACCGTCGATCAATCCGGTGTCGGTGCCCTCGACCGTGACTTCAAGGCCCGGGTCGATGAGAGTTGGCGGATCGGTCTCGGTGTGGTTGAGCGGCGTTGAGTCGACATCAATGATGACAGGTGTTTCCAGCCCGAATGCGCCCGGATCGATTCCGGCGGAGTTGAGATAGTTGTACAGGTCGTTCAGAATCAGGTCGTAGTGACCCGTATTGATATTCTCAAACCCGCTGATGTTGCCAGACCCCAGTCCCGAACTGGCCGCGTAATCGAGGGTGTCGATACCCGCATTGCCTGCCACGGTGGAACGGGCATTGAAGGCCGCTCCGTCACCGATTACGACGTAATCGTCGTCGGCACCGGCATCGATGCGGATGTTGCGGTCCAGGTAAGCCGACCGGCCATTCTGTTCGGGCAGCACGCCGAGAAAGTCGTTTCCGGATCCCATGTTAATGATCGAGTTGCGACCGGCATTGGTGCGACCGGCCAGCAGGGCCTGATCATTGTCGGCTCCCATGTCAACAAACAATGAGTCCATCACTACAATTTCGTCTCCGGCCAGCACATCGGCTCCAGCCCCGGTGCGGACGAAAAACGAATCGACGACGACATGCGACAGGATCGAAACAAAATCGTTACCGCTGCCGGTGAGAATGCCCGAATTGCCAACAACGAACATGTCGTCGACTTCGATCACGTTGCGACCCTCACCACCATTGACGGTCAGGTCACTGCCCAGAGAACCGTTTCTCAGCACAACGTTGTCGTCGCCTGCGCCGCTGTCGACATCCAGACCCCAATTAAAGCGCACGCCCTGAATGGTGGCCTGGTCATGGCCGGCGCCGAGTCTCACAACAGCCTTGCGCAGCCCGGGGTAACTGGCGACAAATGGGTCCTCGCTGCCATTGATGGTGGTGCCTTCCAGCCCGATTACGCTGGCGCTGCCCCGGCGAGTGCCTGTGATAAGAATCTGGTTGTCCGCATCGTCTCCAGTCACAAACAGCTGGCCGGAAACGATCGATACTGAAACATCGCCAGCCAGAAGCTGACGCGGTTCGAGCTGCTGAAAGGTCAGTTCGCTGTCGGTTCGACGTCGGTCTGTGGAGCGTGGCATGCGCGCGGTTCCGGATCTGAGAAGACTGGATGAGTAGATAACGCAGGGGAAACGTCAATAGTACTTGGGAAATATTGGAAGCGAAAGTCGCGAGACTCTCAACCGGCCGCCTCCAGGGGTTTTTGTAGCGAAAGTCGTGAGACTTGCGACACACTAACCCTCCGCTACCTGCCCCCTCGACTGGTCTGCGACCGGATTCCGCCGGAACGGCTGCTATAACCCGTTCAGGCGAATCCGCTTACACTGACAGGCCTGCCATCGCAACACATTACCAATTCACCACAATGACACGCTTCATTCAGATCTCAACCACCTGTGAACAAAAGCAAATTCTCGAATTCCTTGCCAGGGAACTGGTGGAAAAGAGGCTCGCCGCCTGCGTACAAATCAACGGCCCGGTGCATAGCACCTATCGCTGGCAGGGCCAGACGGAAACAGCTGAGGAATGGTTGTGTACGATCAAGACCCTTGCCGAGCGACAGGATCTGGTGGTGGCGTTTATCAAGGCCCCGCATCCCTACGACGAACCCGAAGTGATTGTCACGCCGATTACCGGGGGCAGTGAGACGTATCTCAAGTGGCTGGAACAGCAGATCGAGCCGGAGCAAGTCGAATAGCATTCCCAGGCGACGCTGGCAAGCTGCAGGAGCAACTTCCGTTGGCGTCAGACTTTCCCGCAAATGTTCCTGGCAAGCGCAGAGACCATCGATGTGCTCCGGGAGAAATGGCACACCGGTTTCCGCAGCCGGTTGGTGCGGCACCAAATGGTGGATAATGGCTTGCAACAACTGCTCAATCCCCTGCCCCGTCAACGCACTGACCCGCTCGCCCGCCAACGCTTCTTCAGGCAGGTGCAAATCGCATTTATTGAAAACACGGATCTGTCCCGCAGCGGGATCGGACAGACCTTCCATGTTTGTTGCATCCACAATTTCCAGCGAGAGATCAGCGTTTTCGATTGCCTGTCGGGCCAGTGCGACTCCGGCCTGTTCGATTTCATCGCCGGCCACGCGCAGACCGGCGGTATCAACGAACTCCACGGGCCAGCCATTAATGGCGGTCCTGGCGGTGACCAGATCGCGCGTCGTGCCGGGCATGTCGTAGACGATCGAACGCTGGTAGCCGAGGATGCGATTGATCAGGCTGCTTTTGCCCACATTCGGTTCTCCCGACACAACCACGGTCCACGGGCGGGTTAAATGCAAACCGGCGTGTTGCCAGCGCAGCAGATCACCGATGGCAGCTTGCGCCTCGGCAGTGGCTGCCGCCTCAATCCAGTGTCTTATATCGGCGATTTGTCGATCCAGCGCACCGTGAACTTGCCAGTTCATAATGGCGGCCGTTTTCCTGGTCAGCGTGTGGCCCATTTCCAGCCAGGCGTCGGCCGCGGTATCAGGGATGATGGCTGCCTGGCGGACGGTCTGCTCCTGAAATCCGGCGCTTTGCAGATCGCCAACAATGCGCCGACTGGCCCACGCCCCGCCATGACAGTGCACTTCCAGATAGTGATCGTCGTGCACGCAAACGATGACGCCTTCTTCGGTCCACAGTCCGTACACCGGTTTCATTCGTGGCTGATCCGCCAGGGGCCTGCCATTGGCTGGTCGAAAGAACTGGTCCGTCGCCGACACAGCTTGATCGGACGAAACGGCCAGCACACAGATGGCTCCTCGACCGCTGGCGGTCAATTGGCAAACCACAGGTGGGTTGCGTCGCAATTCAAGTCGACCGAGCTTCATGAATAATCCGCGCGGCTACCATGGAGATACCATCCAGCACGAGATCCTTGACCTGCAACCAGTCGTCGGGGAGTGCATCACGCCACGGACCCATGCCGCCGCCAGTTCCCACGACCACCGGTTTGGTCTCGCGGCTGCGCTCGATGGCTGAGACGGTTTCCCGCAAGGCGCCCAGGCCAACGTAGTACGCCCCGCTCAACATGGCTTGACGTGTCGATTTGCCGATGACCTGCTGCGGGAGTTCAATGCGCTCGGCGGAAAAGTCCGGCAAGGCAGCGGTCATGTCAGACAATGCCCGCAAACTGGTTTGAGGCCCGGCCATAATGACACCGCCTTCGTAAACGCCCTCACGGGTCACCAGATCAATCGTCAGTGCCGTGCCACAATCGATGACGACGGTGTCGGCGGACTGTCCAAACAATCGATGGGCAGCCAGGGCTGCCAGCAATCGATCCACGCCGACACTTAACGGCTGGTCGACATTGATATCCAGCGGAATGTCGGCATGCTGCACCACCGTCCACGAGGGAGCGATGTTGTCTGCCTCGCAATGATCACGCAACCTGGCAAGGTGGCGGTCGTTAACACTGGAGACAAACCAGTGCGCAGGAAATTCCAGCAATGGCGCCGGATTGCGATCCAGTAGTTCGGGCTGGATGCTGCGGCAGTCATTCCATCCGGGTTGAAACGGCCCGTCGCCCTGCAACAGGCCCGGCAGGTACTTGATGGAACTGTTTCCCACATCGGCGACGACTATTTGCATAATGCCTGCTCGTCCAGTTGGGAAACGATCCGCGCGGTCAGTTGGGGCAGGCCATCACCGGTGACGGCTGAAATCAACAGCACATCGCCGTCGGCTTCGGCTGCCAGTCGATCGCGGACTTCGGCGGCGCCGGGCAGTTCTGATTTGGTGACGGCCACGATTTCGGGGCGTTCGCCCAGTTGCGAATTGTAGCGGACCAGTTCGTTCCGGATCGACCGGTAGTTCTCCACGGGGTCCGATTCGTCCAGCGGCAGCGGCTCGACCAGATGCACGATAATACCCGAGCGTTCGATATGCTTGAGGAAATCGTGTCCCAGCCCGACGCCACGATGCGCTCCGTCAATCAGGCCGGGTATGTCGGCCATTACAAACGAGCGGGTCAGATCAATCTGGACAAGGCCCAGATTTGGATAGCGGGTCGTAAACGGATAATCGGCGATTTGCGGTCGGGCCCGCGACAGGCGGCTGAGCAACGTGCTCTTGCCGGCGTTGGGCAAGCCGACCAGACCGACATCAGCGATGACTTTCAGTTCCAGCACAATACGGCGACTCTCACCTGCTTCGCCGGGTGTCCATTGTCGCGGGGCCTGGTTGGTGGATGATTTAAAGTGCGCGTTGCCGCGTCCCCCTCGCCCGCCTTTGGCAACGACAAACTGCTGGCCTTCCTCGGTCAGGTCCTTGATTACGAAACTATCGGTCGCATCGCAGACGACCGTGCCGGCGGGTACTTCGATGACCATATCTTCACCACTGCGGCCTTGCTGGTTCTTGCCGCTGCCATGACTGCCGCGGCCGGCGCGCCACTGTTTGCGGTGTGCCAGCGCCATCAGGCTGTCAACACCACGCCGTGCAACGATCACAATATCGCCCCCCTTGCCGCCATCACCGCCATCGGGACCGCCGTGCGGAACATAGCGTTCCCGTCGAAAGCTCATGCAGCCATTGCCGCCCTTGCCCGCAGTAACTTCGATTTCCACGCGATCCAGAAACACCGGATGATCCCAGTCAAACAACAGAGCATCAAAAAAAAGGCCTGTGGCCCGCTGTATCAACAGCGCGGGCCCAGGCCGAATTGTAACTGCCCGGACGCAGCGATCAACGAATGGACCGCGTCGCAGGCCGATTCGATCAGGCAGGCTCGTCTGTGACAGGCGGACTCACCAGGTCCCACAGGACACCTTCCCCGGTGCCATCGCCACTGAAACGGACCAGCGCATTTTGCTGCTTTCGATTGAGGCACTTGATCGTGTCGCTCAAACGCCGTTTGGGGTCTGTGTCAGCGATCGGCGGCAGCGGGTCGTCGATTCGCGCGGGCCACCCGTCTTCTTCGAAGGCCGAAAGAACGGCTTCCTGATTGGTGGCACGCCACTTGAACCGCTTGACCAGAACCTGGCCGACCCGCAACTCGTGCCGCTGGTCATCCCACACCGGACTGACAGCGGTTGTTGATACCGGTGTTGCTGCGGTCGTCTTGGCAATAGCGCAGGAATTGCTGTCGCCGACCAGATCACGGGCCAGCGCTGTGATTACAAAGCATGACTTGCCCGAAAAAGTAAAACCGCCGGGCGACTCAAAGGAGCGACCAATGCCCTGCACCGCTTCGACTTCCTGGGCATGCTCGACAAGATCCTTGCCGATCAGCCAGCGTAGTTCATCATGCGAGACACCGAGGGCATTGAGATCGGCCAGCTCGACCGCAAAGTCCCATTTGGAACGGTCACAATCGATGGAAAATTGCCAGGCCCGCGCAAGTTTTTGCAGAGCCTGCTGAATCACGGCGTTGCCAGCCACTTCCCGCAGCAAGCTGGCATCGCCTCCGGCCACACCGGGCGGCGGCCCTGGATCGGAACCGTTGGCAGGCTCCGACAATTGTTGTTGGAATTCCGAGTGACCATTAACCTGTTCTCCGTTGTGAAGAGAAGAATGCGTCGTCATGGATGACCTCCCCAAGTCTATCAGTCGACCGTCTGAGATCGGCATGGCTGCCGGACAAGAATCCGTGCATTACGCGAGTCATGGCGTAACCGTTCGAGATAATTGCGGCGCAATGTCGATGGACCGTCGACTCTGCATTCACAGTGAAAAGAAAAGAATGTTGATTTCCCGCCGAATCGCTGCGCGTTTCAGATTGGAAATCGAGAAAAGCCGTCGCAGCCGCTATTAGACGGGGGGCGCGGAACAATTTCAACTCAATTGCCTGCCGAATTGCCAATTATTATTGTTGCAATCGGAATGCAAATTGCTCAAACCACAGTGCTGTCGTGCGCTGTTAAAAAACGGTTTGTGAACTTGAACGATTAGACAAAAAAAGCATGCCCGGTCGGAGAAACCGGGCATGCGCTTCCGGGGGGCTTCCTGAGTCGCAACGATTAGTGTCGCTGGCGGCGACGCGAACGCCGGTTCCCTGCCACAAGTCCCAGCATTGCCAGCGCCAGCCATTGCATCATGCCCGGTTCGGGTATGACAAACGCATTAACCGCAATGTGAATCGACGACGTGTCGATATAAGCGGCCTCCCCAAGCGGGGCGGACGCCAGCAACTGGCTGGACAAGGTAAACGTAACGGCATCGGTGGCCGGGAAACTGATGGCAAAGTCTCCGTCCCATGGACCGTTTCCTGTTCCCGCAAAACTTTCCAGCAAGTTGCCCGTATACACGACGCCGTCACTCTCCACCATGCCCAGGGCATTGGCGATGGACAGGGCACCGGCACCGACGTTGAAATAACTGCCGAACTGGGCCACGCTGATTTCGTTGAACAACGTGCCGTCACTGGATTCGATGATCATTTGCAATCGACCGTCAACCAGCGAAGTGCTGCCTCCGGCGGCCGAATTGAGAAATCCGGTGCCCGGCGCGACTATCGCATCCCCCGCGTCGACCGGCTGGCCGTACATGGGCCCGACTCCCGTCGAAGTTTCAGTCAAGTCAACGAAGTCAACGTGATCGCTGGTGACGTCGCAGTATTCGATGATGTCGGCATCGACCTGTGACAGGCCGAGGCAAAGACAAAACAGGATTGCCAGAGCCGTACGTGCGGGCCGCGACCAGACGTGCCGGTTAAAGCGGGCGAACAAGTGCCCGCAGACGCGGCAACGAAAATAGCGGAACACGTGTCGCGTCATGAATCCGCTGGCCAGCTGTTTGCGGCTGACCACGATGTCAAAGTCGTGATGGCAACAGGGACAGGCCGTGCCGGCTGGCACTTCGCACAGCGACATTGCCTTCTGCTGAAACCGGCTGGTAAGTGCTCGCATGGTGTTTGTCCTCCTGGCTCGAAAGGTACGGGCGAGACCGTCTGGCTCGCGTGACGTGAACCATTCGATTGGAAAACAGAAAGTGCCAGACAGCTACGAACACATGCGTGAGGCGTTCCGGCAGAGATTTCGAAGCGACGCAGTAACAAACCGGTAGCCCTTTGTTACTCTGGCGGACGCCCTGGTGAACCCTCGCGAAAAAAAACCCGACTGCCGGTGAGGCAATCGGGTTTGCTGGTTCGCGTCAGTTTCCGTTGTGTGACTGTTATGCCCGGCAGGCTGCAAGCCAGCCCTGCGTTGGCAGGCCGGAGGCCGGCATAACGATCCGCAACCTAAAAATCCTGTGGCGGTCCGAATCCGCCACCCATGCTCTGGCCAATCGCGCCAAAGATCTGCAGGACAGCGTCCTGCATTTCAAACCGAAATCGCTGTCCGTTCTCCACGACGTTAACCGTGATGCGAATGCGGTCGTCGGCCGATTCCGGCAAGATGTCCGCGATGCCTTCCAACTCGCCGGCATCCTGGAAATTGGACATGAAGCGCAGGATTGGCAGCAAGTGGATATTCATTTGGCCGACCGCGTCCGATGCGGTTCCCGAGCCCTGCAGGCAACGGGACAGTAATGCGGCCGGATCGTTGCCAACGGCCAGGTACAGCACCTCGTCGCCAACGCCCAGCAAAATGCTGAGTTTTTCACCGAACATGGCCCGCATTTCTTCTTCGCTGTCGGGAATCATCACGTCGACTTCGTGATACCGCACACCATTTTCGGTGCGCGCGTCAAAGCGAAACTCGACTTCCACGCCTTCTTCTTCCAGCAGGCCTTCCTGCTCAAGATAGCTGGCGATTTCCTTGACGGATTTTTCCAGTTTGGCTCCTTCAGCGATGATGGTTCCCAGAGCCAGTTCGGCTGTTTCTTCGGTGAGGATCAGCGACCCGCCGGAATCCATATAACCTTTGGCCACACTGGCCTTGACGACATCCATCAGTTCTCCGACGACGCGTTTGGCCACCTCGGCTTCATCGCCCGAGAGTTCCTCGTCGATTTGTCCTTGAGCGGCGTCGATGAGGGTGTCGAGCATGTTTTGCACGTCTTCCACGTCGTCTTCCAGCATTTTGCCGTTGAAATGGTAATTGGCTGCGGCGCCCTCCAGCAGGAAACCATTGAATTTGGAAGGAGGACCTTCGCCAAGCACGTTGGACTGGCGGGCCAGCCGGGAATCGGGCAAGCCCACGACGGCCATGTCGATGAGCACGCGTTTCTCGTCTTCATCGACGCCCATACCCACCACGACCTCTTCGGTCTCGTTGATAAAGGATTCCAGCTGGGCCATGGAATATTCGAAATTGGCACGCTGCAGTTCGGCTTCGGGACTGTCGCCGAGATTCTCCATTTCAGCAGCAGCACCGTCACGAATCAGGTCAATGGCCTGTTGCCGCAATTCCGCAGGAATACGCTGGCCGAAAATACGAGCCGCAATGTTGTACTGGCTGGGCAGATCTTCCAGCTGACGCGCCGGATTGGCCGGCAGGTTTTCCAGCATGGCCGGATCCTGCACGATGAAGGCGTAACCTTCCTGTTCGCGCACGGTCACTTCCATACCGTCGTTGGTCGTAAGGATGATGTCGTCGCCGTCCTCATCGATATCCACAAACGGGGCCAGCGTATCGAGCACATCCTCAATGTCGGTGACCGGCACGAAAGCCAGCACCTGCGGTTCGGGTGAGTCTTCCTTGAAGAACAAAAAGGCACCCAGGGGCTTCTCAGGGTCAATGCCGCGGATGTACTCAGCGGCACCCATACGCACCAGACCCGACATCTGGCCGAATCCGGCCGCGTCGACCAGATGCTCCATATCGCTCAGGTGCTCTTCCAGATTGGCAATGGAAATGACAACGCCAGGTTGCATATCCAGGTCGGTCTGTGCGACCGCAGATAACGGGGCACTGGCGACCAGCAAGGCGGCCACTGCCAGTTGCAGCTTTAACAACACTTTTTTCACGTTTCTTGCTCCAGAAATTGAAGATGGGCAAGGATCCTGGCTGATCTTGTCGCAGTGACCCTTGGTGGAATTCAGTTCAGGCCAATCCCTGATTCTCCCCGGATTCCCGGCGGTTGCAATGCTGTGTGCCCCGAGGAGGGAAAATCACAGCCTGCCCGCAGGGATTTGCGGCCGGTGACCAGTCGAAACCGTACCGCCAGCGCAAGGGGGACCCTCCGCATCAGACTCTACTCAGGAGAATCGCGGCAAGTTTTGACGACGCCAAAAATTTAGTGGAAATTGACCGGCATTATCGTTTTCGGTTGCGCCGCTAAGGCGGCATCCGCGTGTTACCGCGAGCCTCGGCCGCAGAAAACCCAGGCCGGCCACAATGAGGCCGCAAAGGCGGCGACACAGGAGGCGATTTGCTCGGGTTTGCCGGCTGCGAATGGCGATCCGCGATCCGAAGTGCCAGTGGACATGCGGCGCACTGCCAGAGAAACGGCCGGGAGAAGGAGTCAGGAAGAAAGAGTCTGGAAGATTAACGTTCCCGATAAACGATTCGGCCCTTGCTCAAATCATAGGGCGAGAGTTCCACGCGAACCTTGTCGCCAGGAACAATACGAATGAAATGCTTGCGCATGCGACCGGCGACGTGAGCCAACACCTCGTTGCCCGTCTCCAACTCGACTTTGAACCGTGTATTGGCCAGAGCCTGGACCACGGTCCCTTCAACTTCAAATGCTTCTTCTTTCGGCATAAAGCCTCCTTCGGAACTCAAATAAAAAAAAGCAAGCGGTCAGAATACCCCTTGCCAAGAATACTCACAATGAGCCCCTGATTTTACACAAACCGACTATTTTCGGTCCAGACCATCCCTTTGCCAGACGGTCCGCCCGGGCCGGAGCCGACGCCTCGCTCGGCAAATCGGGCGATAAACCGAAAAATGCTGCTTCTTTTGGCTCTATCGGTTTCCTCGCGTCGGGTTGGACATTCCAGCGAGAGTGTATTCCCGGTGCCATCCGCCGACGCATGATCGGAGCTGTCGCAACGTCGGTGCATCCAAAAAGATGACTTCACAGATCAGGAATACAACCATCACAGACTGAAATCCTGGCATTGAATTCCAGCGCCAAGTGTTGGCTTGACGACAGACCTTCTGCTAGAATCCGGGATTACACTTACAACTCGAACAACTCGATATCACTATCCATTCGCAAAGGGCATTACCAGGTGGGAACCAAGAGAACCGGCAAGGGCCGACGCAAGATTGGTCGCAAGAAGCGTCGCATGCGCGCCAAAATCCGACATCGCAAGAAGTAACCTGCACCCAATGACTGGTTGCGTGCTGCCGGCCCTCACCCACGACTAGCTGGATCGCGGGTTTCTTTTTTGCTCAGGCAGCGGCTGCAGACCGGCCAGCCACCAGATCGGGCTGGCTCATCGCCGAGGCCATGATCCGGGCCAGTTCGCTGTAATCGGACAGCACCTCGCCGGCCAGCTGCCTGGCGGTGGAGCCGAACGCGTGGGCGATGTCCGGGCGATTCACCAGCCGGTTAATACAGCGGGCGAATTCGTTTCGCGCACCACGCTCGACAACAAAACCGGTCACACCGTGACGAATCAGTTGTCGGTGGACGGGGCTACTGGTGGCAACCGACGGAACGCCCGCCGACACGGCTTCGACCAGTCCGGCACATCCGTCAAACCAGTCCGCGGTTTCCACGTAGATATCCAGATGCGGAATGATCTGGCGTGTTTGTTCATGCCAACCCATCAGATGCAAGTTCCTGCGGGTATCCAGGTGGTCAATATAGCGACGCAGCCACCACGCTTGCGGCCCGTCGCCGATCAAAAGAAAGTGCACATCATCGCGTATGCAGCACACCATGTCGGCCGCCCACGCATAGTCCTTCATGCGAGTAGCCGGTATCAAACGGGCACACGTACCGACCAGACTGACATCGGCAGGGATGTTCAATTGCCGATGCAGGTCTGCCTTGCTGATCAAACCTTGCGCTGATGCTGGACTGCTTTGCGGAGGCCGAGCCAGGGGTAGCTGCAGAACATCCGGTCGCGTTGCGGAACGGCAGAACTGCGCGTGTGCCTGCGTGGCTGCCCAGCGATCCAGCCATCGGCGATGACTTGCGCCCAGTTCAGCGGTGCTGTCGTGTATCGCGAAAAACGGCACCCTGTGACGCCACCTGGCAACCGCCGCCGCGCGAATGGAAGCCGCACCCCACGCATGAATCCAGTCCGGCTGAAAATCCCGTATCGTTTCCTGCAGGCGTTGATAACTGGCCCAGCAAAACCTTTCGGGACGCTCGATATGGGTGATTCCCCAGGTGGCTCGTTGTTCGGCGCTGGATTGTCCGCCCAGTTCAGCCACTTGAACCTCGTGCTCGATGTTCTGAAGTGCGGTGGCCAAAGGCAGAGCGGCCGCCGACGGGCTGCCCGTCGCCAGGTTGTCCGCAATAACAAGAATCCGTTCCATTTTGTGACCGTAGTGATCCGTCTTGATCTATTTGTGGGCCTTCTCCGTCCTGGCCCGTATGCCCTGGACCAGCGCCAGATATTGCTGTGCCATCTGCGACAGGGACCAGGCATTGGCCGGCGCGGTCACCCCGGGCTGCTCGGTGAGCAGTCCATTGGGGCCTCGTTTGGCCGTCGCATTGGCCCAGCGATTGACTACCAAATCGATAGGCCGCGAGTCGTCATCGAATGGTATGTGCCGAGCCGATTCCTGCATGACGCTGACCGCCGGAGCACGTTGATGATGGATAATCGTCACCCGTTGACCAAGAGCAGAATTCAGGAACCAATCCGGCCGATCATCGATTCCCGGCAAAATCAACGCGTCGGCCGCCTGCAGAACATCGCTGACATCGTCAAAATTGCCTGTAATCAGCACCGAATGCTGCATCTCCAGATCACAAATCCGTTGAAACAATTCCGGCGTATTTTGGCCACTGCCCAATAGCCACAGACGTGCCGTGGGGTGGGCCGCCAGGACGCGACGCCACGACCGCACCAGCGCAAACACACCACTTTCAAACGTTAACTCAGCGGCGCAAACAGCCAGCAAGGCACCGGACTCCAGCTGAAAGATAGGATGCGTGCGTGCCAGCACTTCGCGAGCCCCACGTTTGTCGGGCGAGGCGGTTGCCGGTTCCGACACGCCGTCAGGCACCAACTCAATGCACCGGGTCGCGGCGGACAGTGTCGCCTGTCCCTCAAGCGCCGCCAGTCCGAATTCGTCGGGCGTCACAAAAGCCACCTTGCCCGAGAAAAGATTCTGCAATGTCTTCAGCTTGGCCGGGGAGAGTTGTGCCAGCACACGGTGGTCGATGCGCACCACCGCAGGAATTCCGACGCGAGATATGGTCTGGGCAGTCGCAAAATCCTCTTCAGCAGATTCCAGCACAAACGCCGCATCAATAGCGTGGCGATGGGCCATCATCCAGCGTTGCAGTCCGCGTTGCCAGCGATTGCGTCCGTAGTAACCCAGCGTCGGTGACCAACTCCGCTGCGATGGTGGCACGCGGTGAACTCGCACGCTTCCCAGCTGAAATCGATCCGACGCATGCAGACGACGTCGACCGTGTGCCCGCAATCGACCAGTTGCCGGGCAAAGGCCGTCGCCAGCAATTCCGTCGGGCCAGACATCGGCCAAAATCTTTTGCTGACCACCAACAGGGACTGCGCTGCCATGGATCATTCGGGAAGCTGGCTGGAATCGAGTGAACCGATGTAGGGCAGGTTTCGATACTCGTCTTCGTAATCCAGTCCGTACCCGATCACAAATTCGTCGGGGATATCGAAAGTGACAAAGTCGGGTCGCATGTCCACTTCACACCGACCGGTCTTGCTCAGCAAAACCGCCGACCGCACCGACCGCGGCCCCAACTGGTTGACCTTGTTGGTGACGCCCGTCAGCGTATGACCCGTGTCGAAGATGTCGTCCAGTAACAACACGTCCCGCTCGCGAATGTCAGGCATCAATGTGGCGTTGATCGTCAATTCACCACGCTCGGTACCATTGCGATAGCTGCTGGTTTGAATCACTCCCACTCGCAGGGGCATCTCCAGCAGACGAATCAGATCGGCCAGCAACATGATGCTGCCTGTCATGATTCCGATGATGGTCAATGGCTGCTTGCCATATTGGGCCCGTACTTCTTCCGCCAAACGGACAATGCCCTCTTCGATCTGCTCGCGGGTCAACAGAACCTTTACGCAGGTTGAATCATGCAGTGTGACAATCTGCGGCTGCACTTGGTTTTTCACAGGCGAATACAATACGGGCGTGAGTTTGGGGAGGAAAAGTGCTGGCATTTTTAACCCGCCAGAATTCCCTATCGTACCGACAGCACTTGAATTTTCCAGCCTTTGACCCGTTCGCGACGCCAGCAATTTGCCCCATTCGATCAGGTTTGATGACAAAGCGTCGGCAGATGCCAGTTGCTGGCACAAAATCGGCGGACCCGAAAACTTTGCCTAATTAGACCAACCCAATCTGCCGATTCAAATTCCAGGGTCCCGTCGACTGCGCGCCGGCGGTGAGCCTGCGTCGTTAATTTTTCGGTCAGGGATGACCGGCCCCCCAACCAACAGCCAGGGATGACATCAGGATGATGCATTTTCCTTTTTTGAATTCAGAGTCGGACGGTCCCACTTTGGAACAGGAGCGGACTCAGCGTCAGCGGCAGTCACGCGATGAACTGAGACTCGTGTCGTTAAGTGAATTTCTGCAGCCGCTGGTCGCGGCCGTGGGTCAGCGACAACCGTGGGTCGATGATTTTTGCGACGACAAGGTCATGTTGTCCGCCGACTTGTACGAAGTGATTCGCGAGTTTGCCAAACTGCAGCCAGGTGCGGCAGCTACGCAATCCTGACGACTCAAGCAATCGGTTCACAAAAAAACAAGCAGCTTTAATCGCGGCAATCGGATTTTAAGGGTCAGACATGAACGTCTTTCGCATTAACCAAACAGGATACCGTCGACACGTTCGCCTGGGTCGCTGGTCGCTGGCCAGTCTGATTCTGGCCTTGCTCATTGGCATCGTGATCGCCGAAACACTGTCGGCCCAGCAAGCCAGCTGGGTCTGGACGCGTAAACAGGAACAAGGCAACGTACCGATTGGCCCGGTGCACCTTCGCAAGACCTTCAGTCTGCAACGACCGGTTGTCGGTGAGCTGGTGGTGGCAGCCGATGATGAATTCCAGATCTACTACAACAATCAACTGGTGGGTTATGGCACCGGTTATGACCAACTGACGCGCATCGACCTGACGCCGCACATGATCGACGGTGAAAACCTGGTCGCCCTGCGAGCCACCAACACCCAGGGCACAACGGGAGCCGTGGCTGTGATCATGCGTTTCCGCCTGGACGGTGAATCCGCGTGGCGCTGGCTGGCGACGGATGAGTCATGGAAATCGGTGGTTACGGTCAATCCGTCGTGGAAACACCGCAATTACAGCGATGTACGCTGGCCGGGTGTTAACGTAATAGGCGAATTCGGATCGACTTCACCCTGGGATGACGCGCGAATGGCCGGAACCGATCCGCCAGCGGAAGAGACCGGGGAAGTCGCTGAGGACACGGGACGCCAGTTTAACGTGCCTGACAATTTCCAGGTGGACCAGATTCTCGACGAATCCGTCGGTTCCCTGATTGCCATGGAATTCAACGAATTTGGCCAGCTGATCATCTCGCGAGAAGGCGGCAAATTGCTGCTGGCCGACCTGAGCGGATCGGAAGATGGCGAAATCACCGTTCGCAAGTACTGCGAGGAAATGCAATATGTGCAGGGCATCCTGCCGCTCAATGGCGATGTGTATGTGACCGGTCTGGGTCCCGAGGGAATGGGACTGTACCGGTTGTCCGACGCCGATCGCGACGGCATGCTGGAACCGACCAAAAAACTTGCTGGTTTTCGCGGGCAGCCGGGCGAACACGGGCCACATGGTTTGACACTCGGTCCCGACGGCATGATCTATGCCATCATTGGCAATGCCAGTGGACTGACCGATCAGGTGCATCCTTCCAGTCCCGTCACGGTGGTTTATGAAGGCGAAATACTGGCCCGCATCGAGGATCCGGGCGGACATGCGGCAGGAATCAAGGCTCCTGGCGGAACGATCATTCGTGTCGCGCCCGATGGCTCGCGACGCGAAGTGGTGGCGACCGGAATTCGCAACTCGTACGACCTGTCATTCAATGCGATCGGTGACCTGTTCTGTCATGACAGCGATATGGAATCCGACGTCGGCACACCGTGGTACCGACCCACTCAGGTTTTTCATATCACCTCGGGCGGCGAGTACGGATGGCGTAGCGGAACGGCCAAGTTCCCTGCCTACTACGTTGACTCGCTGCCCCCGATCGCGGATACCGGTCGCGGGTCACCGACCGGCTCGGTGATCTACGATCATGTGATGATGCCCTTGCGTTATCACGGCAACCTGTTTCTGGGTGACTGGTCCGAAGGCCGTATCCTGTCGGTTAGTCTGGACGAGGAAGGCGATTCGTATACCACCAAAGTTGAAGAGTTTCTGACGGCACAGCCTCTGACCGTCACTGACCTGACCGTCGGCCCCGATGGAGCCCTGTACTTTTGCACGGGCGGTCGCGGCACCGAGGGCGGTGTGTACCGGGTCTCGTGGGATGGCGAAGTACCCGATGAGTACCGTCTGCTGGACGACGAACTGTCGGCTCTGGTGGGTCGCCCGCAACCGCAAAGTGCCTGGACGCGACAGGACCTGGCCAAAATCAAAAACGAAATGGGTGCCGAATGGGGTCGCAAGCTTGGCGGCATCCTCACCGAACAACGTAACGATATCCATTACCGGCTGAGGTCTTTGGAAATCCTCAGTCTGTACGGTCCCTTGCCGGATTCCCAAATCCTGGTGCGGCTGGCTCGTGATCCTGATCCGCGCATGCAATGTGCAGCGACTCGGCTGATCGGCTGGCGTAGCGGCCCGGAACTGGTGCAAGTTGTTACCGGCAACCTGTCCGATACCGATGCGCGGGTCCGCCGCGCGGCTTGCGAAACCTTGCGTCACATGCGACAGCAACCGGATTGGCAGCTGTTTTCCCGTTCGCTGATGTCCGAGAGTCGCACGGAGGCCTTTGCCGCACGACGTCTGCTGGAGTCGATTGCTCCTTCCGCGTGGCGAGACGAGATTCTGGCCTCGGAGAATGCTCGCGTGTTCATTCAGGGCGCAACCGCGCTGATGATTGTTGAACCCAATTTGCAGAATGCCTATCAAGTGCTGGCCCGTGGCAGCGAATTGATGCAGGGATACCTGAGCGATCGTGATGGCGAAGTTAAGGCGGTCGTGAAATGGTCCGGAGCGTCTAGTTATGATCTCGACGACCTCAGTTCCCTGATCACGGGCCAGACCGAGCAGATCGACACCTCGGCGCTCGTTGCCGAGCCAGTCGCGACTCGTCGGTTTCCGGCGCAACCTCGACGCTGAATCGAGATGCCATCGAATAGCAGCGTGCTCGCTACACGGAGCGGGTGATGCCGCCGTCGACCTTGATGTTCTGCCCGGTTATGTAGCCGGCCCCGGCCGACAGAAGAAACGCGACGGTCTTGGCGATCTCCTCAACAGACCCGGACCGGCCCATCGGGATCCTCGCAACCGTCTTCTCGTCAACCGGATAGCTCTCGATGAAACCCGGCAGCACATTGTTCATGCGGATACCGTCGGCGGCGTAGGTATCGGCGTAAAGCTTGGCGAAGCTCCCCAGGGCAGCCCGGAGGCTGGCCGAGACGGGGAAACCAGGATCCGGCTCGTATGCGGCAAAGGTCGAAATGTTGACGATGGCTCCTCCGCCGGTGGCTTGCATGATGGGAGTTACCAGTCGTGCCATCCGCACCACGTTGAGCACCGCCAGGTCGAGACCGGTATGCCAATCCTCGTCGGAGATATCGAGCAGGGGCCCCTTGGGTGGATGTCCGGTGTTATTGACAACCGCATCGATCCGGCCGAAGGCGTCGGTGGTTCGCTGCACCAGGGTGGCCAGATCGGCAGGATTCGTGACCGATCCGCTCATTCCGATCCCGCCCAGTTCTTCGGCCAGCTCGACGGCTGCCTCCGATACCGACAAAAGAGAAACGGTGTAGTCGCCGGCCGCCAGTTCCCGAGCAATCGCGGCACCCATACCCTTGCCGGCTGCCGTGACGATCGCCACCTTGCTGACGCTCATAACCCTCCTGATTGATGTGCAGGAACCCTAGAGCGTCGTCGCCCCGGACCCGGCGGTCTCCTGCGCGACCTATCCGACCGCGCCGGCTTCCACCATGTTGAGCTCGATCAGCCGGTTCATTTCGACGGCGTATTCCATCGGCAGTTCCTTGACGATCGGCTCGATGAAACCGGCCACGATCATCGAGGTCGCCTCTTCCTCGCTCAATCCGCGGCTCATCAGATAGAAGAGCTGGTCCTCGCCCACCTTCGAAACGGTCGCTTCGTGACCGATCTGGGCGTCTGCTTCCTCGATCTCCATATACGGATAGGTATCCGAGCGGGATCGATCATCGAGGATCAGGGCATCGCATCGCACGAACGATTTGGTGCGCTCGGCTCCAGGTTCGACCCGGATCAGACCCCGGTACCCGGCCCGCCCGCCTCCCCGGGATATCGACTTGGAGGTGATGGTCGACGTGGTGTCCGAAGCTGCATGCACGATCTTGGCGCCGGCATCCTGGTGCTGGCCGGGACCGGCGAAAGCGATTGACAACACTTCACCGTGGGCTCCGGGCTCCATGAGCCAGACGGCCGGGTACTTCATCGTCAGCTTGGAGCCGAGGTTGCCGTCCACCCACTCCATAGTGGCGTTCTCGTAAGCGACGGCTCGCTTGGTGACGAGGTTGTACACGTTGTTCGACCAGTTTTGAATGGTGGTGTAGCGACAGCGCCCGCCCTTCTTGACCACGATCTCAACTACGGCTGAATGGAGAGAATCGGTGGAGTAGGTCGGTGCGGAACAACCCTCGACGTAATGGCAATAAGCCCCCTCGTCGACGATGATCAGGGTCCGCTCGAACTGTCCCATGTTCTCGGCATTGATCCGGAAATAGGCCTGCAGCGGCTGATCGAGATGAACGCCCGGCGGGACATAGATGAACGAGCCGCCCGACCATACCGCCGAGTTGAGCGCGGCGAACTTGTTGTCGTTGGGCGGGATGATCGTCCCGAAGTACTCCTGGACGATCTCGGGATACTCCCGCACCGCCGTGTCCATGTCCGTGAACAGAACACCCAACCGCTCGAGGTCCTCGCGGTTCTTGTGGTAGACGACTTCCGACTCGTACTGGGCCGTTACCCCGGCCAGGTACTTTCGCTCCGCTTGGGGGATGCCCAGCTTATCGTATGTTTCCTTGATCGAATCGGGCACCATGTCCCAATCCTTCGCATGACCCTCGGTCGGGTTGATTTATTAGTAGATGTCGTCATAGTCGATCTCGTTGAGCAGCCGGCACCCTCCCCATTGCGGGATGGGCTTGCGCAGCAAACGCTTGTATGCCTTGAG
>CAMYKF010000610.1 GCA_947258905.1 uncultured Pirellulaceae bacterium
GAACCACGGACCGGAAAACGAGGCGAACGCTGGTACAATTCCTCAAACGCCGCGAGGGCTTCGCCGAAATGACTGGTCTGCAGGTTGGCCTCGCCGTCTTCGTACAGACAACGATCCATCATCTGGGAGATCTTGGCGCGGCGTCCAAACCCCGGCTGGTTATCGAGAAATGTCAACGTGCGGAAAGCTGTGCCGTAGTCACCCTCGGACATGGCTTTTTCGCTCTCGCCCAGCACCAGGTCGGCGTACCGTTCGATCTTGACCAGAACACTCCACGGTGTAGCGAACTTGCGACCCGGATAATCTCTCATCGTGAATACGAGTCGCCCGGTCTTGTTGGTCGGATCAATGGGGTCGGTCGCATCGACGCCCTCCAACTCGATCGGATCGACATCCAGTTCCCAATTATCGTTGGCGGCATCAAAGTACAGGCGATCAAAGGGCTCGCGATCGATAATGAACAGTTCTTCACGCTGCAGGTCGGCTTCGTCAATCTCCTGCATCGCCTCTTTTTGCGTGGCGTCCCCTTCCGTCGCGTCCTCCTGCCAGGCCGCCATCACGCCAGGCTGCCAGCCCATGGTCAGCGCAGCCAGCAGGGCAAGGCAGACCGAGGTTCCGGTCGCGATTCGAATCAGGGATGCCGGTTGTCGGCGAAATGTCATGGTCGTTTTCAAAAAATGGAGCGTGTTCAGGGACTGAGTGCGTCAAGTCGATGCAGGGTGCCGTCGGCCCCGGCCACAAATAACTGGCCACCCATTTCCACGGGCGGGTGGGTAATTGGCTGGCCCAGATCCCGGGATCCGGTAACCTCGCCACTGTCCGGATTAACGGCCAGCACCCGACCGGATTCAAAGGCCATCATCAGGCTTCCGTTAACCTGAACAGGTTGGCCCGCCAGGCGGTCGCCACCATCGGGCGGCAACTGGCCCGACCACAGCTGTTGCAACTGCGTATCAAAACAAACGGTTTCACCGGTATCGACGAAGACCAGAAAACGATCATCGGCAATCCTCACGGGACCGGCCACAAAACCGCCAGGCAGGGACTGTTCCTGACTGATCTCCATATTGTCGGCGAAGGGAATGGCGAACAGCTGGTCTCCCGACGTGTCGTCACGTCGGATACCAAACACGTGATTCCCGACGGACACGAGGGGTGAAGCCAATCCTCCCGACAATTGCATTTCATGATCTTTTTGCAGCAACGTTTCGCCACTGGCGGAAACCAGAAACAGTCGTCCGTCAGCGTCGCCGATCATGAACTGCTGGCCGTCAGCAATGATGGCCGGTTCACGCCAGAGAGTCTCGGTGTTGGGTTCCAGAGCCGGCTGGAATGGAGCGCCAACGGAGCCTCCCGTCAGCACATTGATGCGGAACACCTGGCCACGAGTGGTGGGAACGAGCAAATAGTCGCCGAATCGCCGAGGTCGACAGCTGGGCTGCACGCCGGTTTGAAAATCGGACAGGCTCGCTGGCGGGTCGAGTTGGAAATCGATGGCCAGCACACTCTTGCGATCCAGCGGACCGGTCATCACAAAGGTCTCGCCAAATCGCATGACATTGTCAAACACCAGACTCTGCACCACCGTACTGCCGCGAATCAGTGGCTCATTGTCGACGCCCGCCTGGATGGCCGCGTCATCGATTTCGAATACGTCACCCTGTCCGGAGACTGCCAACAACCGCGAGCCATCGCCCAGTGGAGGGCCAGCCAGGGGCGCGGCAAAATCGTTGCGCCAGATTTCCTCCAGGCTCTCTGCATCCACGGCCGAAATCGAAACCATCGAGGATTCATGCCGACGCCGCACGTGAAACAGCGTTTCCTCAATCAGTGAACCGGGACCCAGAAACACATCCAGGTTGTTGGTGACTGCCTGTTCGTTGAACTCTCCGACCGCTTTCTGGATCTTGTACCTGCGCAGACCCAGACCGCTGGTCCACAGCTGGCCGGAATCGGCAAACAGGTAATTGCGGCCGGTGTTGGTCGTGGAAAAACGCGTCCGCACAACGACTGTCAGCGGTTCCTCTTCACTGGCCTGATTGACTTCCAGCATCCGCAGGTCACCCTCATCGGAGAGCACCAGCCCCCAGCGACCATAGCGGAAGATGGGCGTATTGACCTGGCCGGTCATCCGCAGGCTGGGTTGGGCCTCGGCCAGCGTCAGACCGCGATCGGTCGGCTTGAGAATATGCAATTTGCAATAGTTGGCTCCGTTTTCCGCGATCACCATGTGACCGGAAATGATGAATGGCGGGACCGAAACCGAACCGGGCCGGTGTTGCACAAAGTAAACTTCTCGGCACTCCATCGTTTCGCTGGAAATCACATACAAATTGGCGTGATCGCCGAGCTGGTAGATGTAGGGTTCGCCCGGCAGCATGACAGCCGACACCGTAGCGTTCTGGGGGATCTGTGCGGCGCGGGAAACTTCGCCCGTGGCGGCATCGATCATCAATACCTTGCCGGAGGTCGTGGTGACAAGCACACGGTCTTCGTAAACGTTGGGCCGGGCAAAGGGTTCGCCAATGGCGACACGCCAGACTTCGCTGCCATCGGCGGGAGCCAGCCGCATGACATGGTGGAATCGTGAATCGACAGCGACGACGTCTGAACGATTGGGATCAGCCAGCCAGGCAGGCGGCGAGTCGGTCTCCAGTCCGACGAATTTGCGCCATGCCACCGTTCCGTCGACGGCTCGCACGCCGTACAGGGAGCCGTTGATCAGATGCACGAGCATTTCGCTGGAGAGCCCGGCGATTTTCGGCTGACCCGAGCGAGTGGCGAGGATCACGCTGGCATTGACCGGGGTCGCAGGCACATCCATGGCCGCCGGTTCGAAATCCGAAGTGGTGACCAGATCCGCTTCGCGGGCGCTGATTGCCTTCATCGCCTCGCCGAAGCCCTCGCGCAGCTGCAATTCGGGATACCGATCCGCCAGATTATCGGCAAATTCAAAAGCGCCGCTGGTTTCTCCGCGTTCGGTCAGGGCGCGCAGCATCACCAGCCCGGAGGTGTAGTCGTTTTCCATCTGGATCTGACGCTCGACCGTGGCGATGTTCTCGACCATTTGTTCCAGCATGATGTTCACACCCGGTTTGCGACGTTCACTGCCCGGGACATAGGTGGGATTGTCAATTAGTTGCCGGGCGGCCAGCGCCAGTTCCAGCTGGGCCTTTTTGACGTTCACGTCATTGTTGTTGATGGCCATGTCGGTAAAGCCAATGGCGGTTCCAGGCAGGATCACGCCGAGTTCCGGCCGCAGGTCCCCGAATCGCTCGGTTTGCTCCCCGGCTTCGAGATCCTCGTAGAGGTCGGGAAGGATTTGTTGGGCGCGGACCAGAGTGGTTTCCCATTGCTTGCGATCAAAGGGGATGCGCAATTCACAATTGGCAATCTTGACTTTGGCATCCGGCGTGTTTTTGTCACTGGGAAAGGCCGTGACGTACTTGGTGAACTTGTCGATGGCTGCCTGGTACCGTGCGTTGTTAAAGTCCTCATTGGCTTCGGCCCACAGTTTTTCCGAGTCGGCCTTGAGCAGTGTGAATGCCAGAATTCCGCCCACGATCACCAGCAATCCGAGGATGGTGGAACCGATAAAGATCCACTTGGATTCCCACTGGTTCTTTTTTGATTTCTTGCCGGCAAACGAAGCTTCGGGCTCCTCGGCCTCGGCCGTGCCCAGACCGGTATCAAATCCGGCATCGAAATGTCCGCCAGCGAGGGGATCGATGGCGGCAGCCTGGGCCACATCAATCGGTGCCTCGGCCAGACCGTGTTGCATGGTCACTTCGTGTTCGACCTGCACCACTTCGATGCTGGCGTCATAGCCGGCATCGGGATCCTGCGAACTGTAGGCGCGTGTGGCATCGACGGCATCGGGAGTCGGTGCGGGGGCCAGGTCCTTGAGCAATTCACTGGTATCGTGAATCTGTTCCTCGGGCACCTGAATCGTCAGTTCATCCTGTGGCGTGAATTCACCGGCGAATACCTGTTTCGCCTGATACTTGCTGAGATAACCCTTGTCGATCAGATATTTGGCGATCGATTTTGCCGAAACGTTTTTATCCGTCTCCTCAAGTTTGGTCCGCAATTTGGCCATCACGGCCGGCGGCACCATGTTGTTTTTGTCAAGCGCCTGAATGAAATCTTCGGTTTTCATACTTGTCCCTGTTGCCAGTATTGATCAGCGGGCAGGTGCTGCGTTTTGAGTGGCTGTGTATTGGGTGGCTGTCTATCCGCGAGCCGCCGTGATTGGCTGAACGGATTCGGCCAACGCGTTCCTAGTAGTCCTCTTCGGATAGCCGGATCACGATATCCTGAATGTCGTTGTCGACTCCGGCATCCCAAACCGTGACCACCTTTTCATGGTGAGCATCACCGTGTGCCGTGATCTTGAGTTTCTTGGCGTCGGTCGATTTGATCATGTCACGCAAACGCACCCGCATCTCCTGATCGCTGGGCGCCTCGGTTTCTTCCTCGTTTTTGGATGTAAGCCGGTAGGTATTGAATTGGTCGATAATGACTTCCACATACTGATCCTCGTCCTCGGGTACTTCCTCGACCACTGTGGACGGCTGCTCGTCGGGGACCGGCGGCTGGGGGATGGATTTCTGCAGGGTGAATGACGCGGTGACCATGAAAAAGATCAGCAGCAGGAAGGTCACGTCCACCATCGGGGTCATATCCAGTTCGTCTTGCTGGACTTCCTTGTGGCCAAAGTCGACTTCGGGTTCGAATTCCTCGTCCTGTTCCCCCAGGCCTTTCCATTCATGCCGCGAACGGGAATCGGCGACCCGTCGCGGATCCACACGTGCTTCGCCGGATGTTTCGCCAGGCGACTCGGGCGAGGGAATCTCCGGCTTGCCTGCACGGGAAATGGCCGACGTGGGAGCTGCCAGGTCAAATCCCGAATCCTGGGTTTTTTCCCGACCGGCGTTTTCGTCCGGGTTGTTTTGCTTTGCCATGTTTGATTCCGTGATCGTTTGGTGTCTTCGCCCGGCGGAAGCCGGGCGAAGGACGTGTCAGGACTCGCTGGCAGGCCGGTGTGGGACCGGCGCGTGTTGCTGAGTCGTACTTCCTTCGTCAGTTGTCGACCCGGGCGACAAACCCCAGGGAGTCCGTCGTCGACGCCTGGTCCTGGGACGGACCTTTGAAAAGGCTCCGCAAGCCGGACAGCGCACACGGCGCCCCGTCATGATGGCGGCAACAAATACATAATTGCTGCAATACTTGCATTTCCATCTGACTGACTTCAAATTGTCCGACCTACTCCTCTTCGATTCCAATGTGAATGGTCTGTTCTTCCGACCGGTCGTCGGAAAACCCGCGACTGACGGACCGCTTGACGATGTCGAGGTGGCGATATATCACCTTGCGTTCCGCCTTAATAATAACAGTTGTCTTCTTCGAATCGCCCTGCATGGTATCCCGCACGTAGGCCTCCAGTTCATCCTCCAGGTCCTCAATCGACCCGGCCGTGCAGCGGTTTACCTCGGTTTTGGCCGTGCCCTTGTACACCACCGGCAGTTCGCGGTCGGTGGCCTCGACGATCACTACCACGGCCGATTGTTCCGGGACAGTCTCACCATAACGGGCCTTGGGCATGTTCACGACGGTGGTGGGATCCATCTTGGAAACCACGACAAAGAACGCCAGCAACAGGAACGTAATATCGATCATCGGTGTGATGTCGAGTTCGCCCTCGTCACTGTGACGCAGTCGTTGCGGCAGTTCAACGGTCGTTTCTTGTCGGCTTTCCATCGGCATGGCAGGTCACCGCGTTAACAGGTTGGCTGGATCAGATTACTTGGGGTGGCGAATCAGGGCTTCGCGGAATATTTCCAGGAACTGGTTCAGTCCGTAGGACACCAGGTCTTTCATCTTTTCGATTTGTACGTTGATAAACGCGGTGGCCAACACCAGGGGAATGGCGATGGCCAGACCGCAAGCGGTCGTGATCAGCGCGAACAGGATGTCGTTGGCCAGTTCGGCAGGGTCCGGTGCTCCAGTGGCCGAGGCCAGGGTTTGGAAGGCACCCATCATCCCCATCACGGTACCCAGCAGTCCGATCATCGGCGCGGCCTTGATCACGGTGTACACCCAGCTGAGCCGGTTCTCGAGGTCGGCCAGCACATCCCGCTGGAAACGGTCGGCCACGAGTTGCTTGACCTTGGCGTATCCGAGTTGCCGGTTGTCGATGGCCAGCCTGGTTATCTGGCACATGGCACGGCGGTCATCAGCAGCAATCTGACTGGCCGCTTCATAATCACCCCGGCTGAGAGGTCCCTCGATGGCTTCCAGAAATGCCGTTTGCGCTTCCTCGCTTTCAAACCGTTTTTGTTTGACGCGGGCGACTACCATGACGACGCTGTAAGCGCCCCACAGGGCAATCAGGAACAGGACGACGTAAATGATGATGCCGAGGATAAAGAACATTCAGTGGGTCCTGTCGGGCTGGGTGTCAAGTCAAATTGAAGTGCAAAAAAACAAGCTTGGGGCGCTGTCGAACGTCACAGAATAATTGATGAAATAGCGTTTTTCCAGCAAGGCAGTGTTGAGCCGACCCAAAAAACCCGTCGACATCTCTCGCAATCCGGTTAATTCGGGCCGCCAGTACCTGAATCAATTCAGGGCTCGGGCGATCGCCAGACGACCTCGTGGATGAAATACTCGAAAGCGTCGGCGGCGGGACGAACGCGGAACACGATTCGCTCGATTTCGCGAAGCTCCGTGCCCGCGTCAAGCAGCGCGGTGTTCTCCAGTTCGCGGAAGCGCTCGCGCACCGCTGCCGGGTAAAAGTGCACCAGCAAGTAGTCCGTTTCCACATCGACTCCGGCAGATTCCACCATGGCCCGATCCCAGTTGCGCAGACGCCTGTTCTGGTTGAAAAAATACAGCTCGGCATGCGAGCGGTCGGTCGTGGCTATCGTACCGGGATCGTTAGTCAGGTCCGACACGAGGTAGATCCGGTTGCTGGTCTGATGCACCGCGCCGATGGTGATGTTAAAGGCCTGCAGGATTGCCATGTAGTGTTCGGCCGATGGGGGGGAATACTGAATTTGCCAGCGCTGCCACTCCGGAATAACGTCATCGGGTACGCCCGGGGTACCGGGAATTCGTTGTTCGCCGATGCCGCCTGGCAAACCTGCATCACCCTGACCGGCCACGTCCATTGCGGCGGCGGCCAACAGGACGGACGAGGGCAAGTCCTGCATGGCATGCAATTGCTGCTCCAGCTGGTTTTGGCTGGCGGCGGGGAGGTCGGGCAAATCCAGCGCAGCCAGGTTGGTGGCATGTTCCCCGGCCGGTTGCCCGATCAAAAGAGTGGCCTGACGCAGCGAAGCCGAAATGTCAAATGACGCCAGCCATGCGGCCAGCAAAATCAACACCAGCGCGCCCCCTACCATGACGGTGGCCGTTAACATGGCGTGCAGGCGATCATACACTGAGACCCGCAACGGAGATTGCACGGCAGTGCACGCAGCCGGCCGGTCAAACCTGTTCATCTCGCGCCCCCCGGCATTATCCTCGATCAGTTCGGTCTGGCCCTAAACGTGATCTCTTCCACGTAGTATTCGTATCCGCCGCCGGCCGGGCGAACCCGAAACACGGTTTGTTTGACTTCGATCAACTCTTTGCCCTCGCGAGCGTATTCGGCCAGTTCCAGTTCCAGCAGCTGTTGCCGAATCTCGGCCGGATAAAAGTGGACGATCAGTTTGTTGCGAATATCAACTCCCGACGCGAGGGCCTTGTTCTGGTCCCAGCGCCGCAAACGGTTGCGTGTGTTATGGAAATACAAACCGGCCTGGGAACGGTCACCGACGCTAATCGTTGCCTGGGGATTGGTAAGGTTCGACAGGTACTGAATCTGGTTGCTGACCTGGCTGACGGCGCCGAGGGTAATGCCGAATGACTGCAGGATGTTCATGTATTCGGCCATGGTGCCGGCCGAGTATTCGATTTTCCAGCGTTCCCATTCGGGGATGATGTCGCTGTTGCCGCCGCCGCGGCCGCGTTTGCGTTTGTCACCCAATCCCTTGCCGCGGCCCATCTGAGCTGCGTTGCCGTCGACCTTCTCCAACTGGGCACGGACCGAGGAGACGCTGTCGGTCACCGCTTCCAGGGCGTCTGCCAGTTGCGGTTGTTCAACTTCGGGAAAATCTTCCACACCGGGTTCCTGCCAGTCGTCGGCGACCCCTTCCGGGCGATCGTCGTTGCCGGCCATCTCGGTGATGGCAATCGCGGGCTTGGCCGAGGGCCCGCCAGTGAATAGTGACAGCCAGATCATGAACAGCACAAACACGAGGAATCCCAGCACAACGACGGCGGCGACGAGAAACGTCGCGGTCCTGTCATAGCCAGACACACGCGTGTCGGTCGTCATTTCCAGCGAGTGCTTGTGGCGAAAGGTCCGGGAGGTGCTCATTTCCGATTCTTGCGTTCGAGTTCAAGTCGTTCAATGGTCGGCGGCAGGCTAGTCATCTTCCGGCATTTCCAGAAGCACGCCATCGGGCCGGATTTTGCGGTACCACTGAATCCAGTAGTCCTTGAGACTGTTCGATTCGGTCCGCGAGGGGTTTTCCGAGACTTCCGGGCCGCTGGTCTTGCGGCTCACGAAACACATGGCCTGATTGGCCTCGGCCACGATTCGCGGATCGGGGTCAGTCAATGCATAGATGAAGGCGGGCACATTATCGAGCGACCGCTGCTTGCCCAGGAACTTGATGGCGATCAGGCGGGCTTCGTACTTCTCGTGTCGCACAAGCATGCGCAGCGTCGCCAGTTGCTGGGTGCGTGAGACATCGTCGCCGTCCAGTTTCAATTCGTCCAGCGATTCCATGAATAGCTCCCATTCATCTTCGCCCTGGGGATCGTCCAGCAATTCAAACAGGTCGCCGATCGAACGCTCGACCGCCCCCGACACGATCCGGTCACCACGCTCCTTGAGGATCACGTTGTCGCGGAAGCCCTCACCACCATTGGCCAGTCCCGTGGCCTTGCCGGCAATGGTGATTTCCATGCTGCGGGTCAGGAAGAGAATGCCGAAGGCGGTTTGTATAGACGCAGAAATCTCGCCGCGGCCACCGCCCATGGCTCCATCCGATGTCTGAACGCTGCGCAGATAATCGACACCTTCGTCGTACCAGTTGTCGATGCCACGCGAGTGGCCGTCCACATAGTCGCGGATACTGGCATAGCGTTCAAAACCGTAGAGATAATAAAGCGGGTATTCTTCGACATCAGCCGAAAAGTTCCTCGAAAACCAGCCGTTGCCGGAACTCATGCAGCTGCGCAAGGCGCCGGTGTCGAACGACACCTTGGCCCGTCGCGCCTCGGCCGACGATTCGGCATCGGTTTCATTGGTCACATCACTGACTGCGGGCGGCAGATCGAGATCGTTTTCGCTGGCCGTGGGGCCAAGCGATCCCGATTTGCTGCGATCCACCAGTCCCAGCAGATCGGCGTACAGATAGACCGTACCTAGACCCGCCGCGACCAGCGAGTGTCTGACGGTACGGGCCCCGATACCCGACACCACAATGGGCTTTTGGTAAATCCAGCCGCCGTTGGATTCCTGCGTATCAATCATCCATTGCAGAGCGTCTTTGCCGACATTCGGATCCACCTTGAAACCACGCAGGTCGGCCAGCCACAGGGCCAGGGCGATATATTGCATCTGGGAAGTGTCACCGACGCGCGGATTGCCTCGATACCCCCAGGAACCGCTGGTCTGTTGTCGTCGCACGATGTGGTCCAGCAGCACCTCGATTTCGGCCCGGTACTCTTCGGCATCCAGTTCCAGCAGGAAAACGCAGGCCAGGGCGCTGGCATACATCTTTTCAAAGTCATTGCTGCCGGAGAGCCGGTCTTCGGTGCATTTCTCCCTGATTTTCGCTACGGCCAGCTCGATCAGCGGATGTTCCTTGGGCTTGGGCGACGCCAGCACATTGGCCTTGTAGGCGGCCATGCCAAACATGATTCGGGGGCCGATCAGGTTGGACTGGTTGTTGCTGATATAATCCAGTCCCCTGGCAATCATCTCCTGCACGACCGGATCTTCCGGATCGTACTTGACCTGGGCCGACACAGTTGCCGGCAGGATCAGCAACGTCAGGGCGACCGTACCGAATACCGCAAGTTGGCGAAAGCGAACTGGTAGTTGCATGCTGGTGCCCCGAAGGAATGCAGGAACGAAGTGGCGTTCAAACCGGCCTTGAGTTTTGCACAGCGGAAATGGGTGGGCAAAGAGATTCCGCGGCTGCTATTCGATCGTAATCTTGTCCCGTGAAAGTGTCAATGAAACGCGGGCCGTGGGCGGGTTTTGGGCGGGTCAGGCACGCTGCGTCAATGCGTGAAGGATCAGCAAGAATTGACAGTATCTGTTGATAAAAGTACGATTTTCGGTTCTTGTCGGTTGGGTAGCTCAGTTGGTAGAGCAATGGACTGAAAATCCATGTGTCGGCGGTTCGATCCCGCCCCCAACCACTGACCACCGACCGCCTTGCACCCCCGCTGATGCAAGGCGGTTTTTTTGTGGGAGCCGCGATAGTTGAGTTTGAATTCACGGCACTTTAAAATCCGTCCTGTTCCAATCATTCACCGCCAGGCGACTGCCATGAATTTGTATTCACTATTGCAAAAGACAACCTTGTTCCTGTTGGTCCTGACGATTTGCGGGTGCAGCGAGGGGACGG
>CAMYKF010000611.1 GCA_947258905.1 uncultured Pirellulaceae bacterium
AATTCACGCTCCCCTGGAGTTCCAGGGAGGTCGAAGATCCCGGCGCGCCGGGGGTCGGAACCGAGTTCACGAGGGTCCGGGGAGGGTTGGACATGGAAGCCGGATGGAGTTGCCCGCTTCGCCCTCCCCGAAGGTTCGTTCCTCACCTTCGACCCTCCCGCCCGCAGCCGCCCGCGGGAGGGTGATGCTTTTTGCGTGTTGCCGGTCTGCGCAAGCGATAGTTGCGACCTTGCAGCTTATTAACGACAATCCGACTTGATTCGGGAGAGCCCTCACTCGCTCTTGTTGTAACTCACCACAGCACAGGTCGGCCATGTCGCGTTGCCAATCCACACCGTTGTTTTGTTTCCTTGTTTTCCTTTCAGGTGTTGCGAATTTGCCGGCGCTGGCTCAGCAAACGATGGCACCCGTTTCACCCGAAACGGCGCGGCTGGCGTCGGAAGTCTCTATCGCCATTAACCCGACCAACCTCGATAACCTGGTGGCGGGCAGTCTGATCCGCGGTTACCCGGCATCGCCGGCGCCGGACGTCAGCTACTGGTCCATGGATGGTGGCAAGACGTGGGAAACGGTTCCGGTTCCCAATCCCGACAACCGCACCCAGGGCGACGACGTGGTTCTGTTCTCCCGCGACGGAACCTGCGTGCACGCCTTTATCAGTTTTGTGGGACTGTGGCAGGAGTTTCCCGAACGCGCGGCCAGCGGCATTCTGTTGTGTCGTTCCAAAGACGGCGGCAAAACGTGGAGCGAGCAAGTGACGGTCGCCGATCACCTGAATACCAAGACGCCGATGGAAGACAAACCGTGGCTGGTGTTTGACAATACGCCCGGCTCGCCGCATCGCGGCAATTTGTATTGCACCTGGACACGCTTTGACGTTTACGGCAGCGATGATCCGCAAGACACCACGCAGATCATGTTTGCCCGCAGCCGGGATGGAGGCGAAACGTTTGACCCGGTCATTCGCATTTCGGATCAGGGTGGTGATTGCGTAGACGATGACGACACGGTGGAGGGAGCGGTTCCCTGTACCGGCCCCGACGGAACTATTTACGTCGTGTGGGCCGGGCCCCGGGGCCTGGAATTTGACAAGTCCACCGACGGCGGGACCACGTTCGGCGAGGATCGGGCGATCATGGAGATGCCCGGCGGATGGTCCAGCGACGTGGAGGGCATTGGCCGGCACAACGGCATGCCGGTCACCGGCGTGGACCATTCACTCGGCCCGCACCGCGGCTCGATTTACGTCAACTGGATCGATGAGCGCAACGATGACAAGGATGTGTTCCTGATGCACAGCCGCGATGGTGGCGATACCTGGTCGGACGCGATCCGCGTCAACGATGATGCCGACGAAAACGGTCGCGACCAGTTTTTTACTTGGATGGCCGTCGATCCGCTGGACGGGTCGATCAATATTGCCTTTTACGATCGACGGGATACCGAGGAGGGCACCAACACGCGGTTGACCCTGGCACGAAGCGTGGATGGCGGCGAAACTTTCACCAATATCCCGGTCAATTTCCCGGAATTCGACTGCAGCAATGAAAAGTTGTTTTTCGGAGACTACATCGGTCTTGATGCACGTCAGGGCAGGGTGGCCATTGCCTTTATGAACTACGACGAAAGGTCACGTATCGGAATTGACACGGCCGTGTTTGATTTTCAGCCAGGCACCGTGGACTTGAAGACCGCTGAGCAGGCGGGCAATGCCGGTGAGCCCGACTATATCACGGTTCAGCACATACTGGTTGGCTTTGCAGGATCGGTTGGCGACAAGGAAATTGGCCGCACGCAGGAACAAGCGGAGAAACTGGCCGCCGAATTGCTGCAACGGGCCCGAACCGGAGAGGATTTCGACGCCCTCGTCCAGGAATACACCAACGACGAACATCCCGGCATCTATCAAATGGCCAACTTCTATTCGCAGCCCGACATGACACCGGAAGCCGTCGCGGACAAGGTGTTTCCCCGCAGTGGCATGGTCGCCGCCTTTGGCGATGTCGGGTTCCCGCTTGAGGTTGGTGAAATCGGCATGGCCGAGTATGATCCGCAAGCCAGCAAATACGGCTGGCACATTATCAAGCGAATCAAATAACCGACTCGGGGAAATCATGGCCAGATTTTTGACAATCACGCTGGCAGGTGTCTTGCTGATCGCGGGGTGCAAGTCACCGGGCAGCAATTCAATTCCGGTACCCGACCTGGTTGCCAACGCTACGGTCAATGAAAACGGACAGCCCAGTCACATTACCGTCCAGCACATTCTGATCGGCTTCGAAGGCTCGGTTCCGGGCGAACCGATTACCCGCACCATGGACGAAGCAAGGCAACTGGCCGGGGAAATCCTGGCACGCGCCCAGGCTGGCGAGGATTTCCAGTCGCTGGTCGAGCAATACACCGACGATTCGGCACCTGGCATCTATCACATGGCCAATCACGGTGCTCAATCGGATAAGTATGCCGCCAACGATGCCGACAAGGTGTTTCCCCGCAGTGGCATGGTCGCCGCATTTGGTGACACAGGATTTCCGCTTGAGGTGGGCGAGATTGGCATGTCGGAATATCATCCGCAAACCAGCCCCTTCGGCTGGCATGTCGTCAAGCGCGTGAAGTAAAAAAGAAGAGGTGGTTTCAAAACGGTAGGCGAGTCCCGGCGCGCCGGGACTCGTTTTGCTCTGTTTTTTTGGTCTCGGAGAGACCGAGCTACCGTAGTCCCTCGCTGGCGCATCTTGCTATTGTGTCACGAGGAATCACCTTCGCCGTGACTCACATCGACGCCGCCATGGTAAATAGCGGACAAGGGGCCCGGTGCAGGACCTGTTGCGACGTGCTGCCCCGCAATACGTCCAGCAATCCCTGTCGGCCTTCGGTCACCATTGCAATCATATCGGCCGATATCTCGTTGGCCACTTCAATAATGACACGGGCCGGCTTGTTACCGGGAACCGAGCGGCGTAGCCAGGTGAAATTGCCCTGCTCCGGCAAGTCGATCTCGGGAAACCGGTCGTCGGGGCCCACATTCAGCAAAGTGACATTGGCATCGTCCCCGCCCAGGTTGTGCATCGCCTGCATGACCCGTCGCATTAACGGGGCCGAATCGGGCTGATGGTCAACCGGGATCAGTACGTTTCGCAAACGGGTCGCTCCGGAATCGGGATCGATACTGCCCCGCGCGCCCTCACGCACAAACAAAGTCGGCTTTCTCGATTTTTCGGCCACCGGTATGGCCACCTGACTCTTCAGCCAGCCGGGCAAGCCAGAATCCTCCTCGGTGGCCAGCACGATCATGTCGATCAGGTTCATCTCCAGAAACTGCAGGATGGCCCTGGGGATGTTTTCACCCACCATAAAAGTCTTCTCGACCTTGACCCCGAGTTTTTTGGACACATCGCGACGCGATGATCCCTGCTCCAGATAACCCCAACGCACCAGAGTGCGTCGGACGGAAGGGAATTCATGCCAGGCTACCGTATCCTCACGATCCGGCATCACATGCATGATGGTCAGCTGTGCGCGATTGGCCACGGCAATGGCCAGTGCATGGGCGAAGGCCAGATCACTGGCCTCTGAAAAGTCGGTGGGATGCAGAATCGCTTCGGCGGGTTGCCCGAACATCGTGCTTCCGTGGAACTAATGGACAAACAATCGGATGAACTCTGATTCAAAAACAACAGAGAGATGATCATAATCGAGCGTCCGGGCAGATTCCAACTGCCCCTGACTGCTTCGCGTATCAATTGGCGTATCCGATCGCATGACGCTGACTACCCTCGACTGGATCATCATTATCGCCTACGTGGCAGCCACGCTGGCTATCGGCGTGGCCTTCAGCAAGCGAGCGGGACGCAGCCTCAATGAATTCTTTGTCTCGGGTCGGGCACTTCCCTGGTGGATCGCCGGCACCAGCATGGTCGCCACGACGTTCGCTGCCGACACGCCACTGGCCGTGACTGGCATCGTGATCAAGAACGGACTGGCGGGCAACTGGATCTGGTGGGCCTTTGCACTCGGCGGCATGATTACCGTGTATGTGTACGCCAAATTGTGGCGACGCAGCGAAGTTGTCACCGACGTGGAGTTTGTCGAGTTGCGTTACGGAGGCAAGCCGGCCGCGGCACTGCGCGGCATTCGCGCCGTTTACGTGGCACTGCTCGTCAATGCGATCATCATCGGCTGGGTCTGCGGTGCCATGATCACCTTTTTTGACGCCACGCTGTTTGCCGGCGCTGCCGAATCGACCGCCCGGCAATGGTGGCTGCTGATTGGCTGTCTGGCCATCGTTGGAGTCTACGCCACCATGTCGGGAATGTGGGGCGTCGCATTTGCCGATGTCTTGCAATTCGTGCTGGCCATGTTCGGTTGCATCATGCTGGCCTTCATTGCGGTCGATCATCTGGGCGGTGTGGATGTGGTGCGGGACAAAGTCACGGAGCAGTTCGCAGGAGGTGAACAGGCGCTGCAGTTTCTGCCGAGTTTTTCCGGTGAGAATGTGTGGATGCCCCTGCACGCGTTTCTCATCGTGGCCCTCATGCAGTGGTGGGCGACCTGGTATCCGGGCGCCGAGCCGGGCGGGGGAGGCTACGTTGTGCAGCGGATGGCTTCCTGCAAGGACGAAAGGCACAGTCTGCTGGCGACACTCTGGTTTCAAATCGCCCATTACTGCCTGCGACCGTGGCCGTGGATCATGGTGGCCTTTGTCGCCCTGGCCATGTACCCCGAACTGCGTGCCGGTTACCTGGCCGATAACAGCTTCGACCCGGGCAAGGGATATCCCATGGTGATCACCGATCTGGCTCCGTCAGGACTGCGCGGATTAATGCTGGTAACCTTTTTTGCCGCCTTTATGTCCACAATCAGTACCCAAATGAACTGGGGCGCATCGTATCTGGTCAAGGATGTGTACCAGCGATTCCTGAAACCCGGGGCTTCGGACAGACATTACGCCAAGGCGTCCCGCGTGGCATCGGTGCTGGTGTTGCTGGCTGGCGGCGTGGCGACGTGGTTGATGAAAGACTATTCCATCGACACGATCTGGAACATCTTGCTGGCGCTGGGAGCGGGCACCGGTCTGGTGTTTATGTTGCGCTGGTTCTGGTGGCGGATCAACGCCTGGAGCGAAATAGTGGCCATGGTCGCTTCGCTGGTATTCTTTCTGCTGATCGGTGTCGAAGAAAAGAAAACCGTCGTGGAAGTTGCCGAGGTTGCCGACACCGCGGTCAGTCAGTTCAATATCGAGATTTTCACCGTGGCATCACCCCAGCTGAAAATCATGTTCGTGGCCTTTGCATCGATCGCGGCGTGGCTGATCGCCACGTACCTGACCCGGCCTGAATCGATGGAGAAGCTCTCGGACTTCTATCGCCGTATTCGTCCCGCCGGACCGGGCTGGAAACCGGTTGCCAGGGAATGTCCCGATGTCCAGGTCGATCAGAATCTGGGGCTATCCATCGTGGCGGCGCTGTTTGCGGCCGGGCTGATTTACAGCGTGTTGCCGCTGATCGGGTTCGTGATCTTTGGCGATTGGCAAGCGGCCGGCATTGCCGCCGTTTCAGCGGCCTTTTGCAGCGTGATCACGCTGGTGTTGACGAACAAACTGACAGCCAAACCGTAGCGGTGGCTTGTAGCCGCCGTTGGTGGAGTTCACGTCGATTGCCTTAAACGGCGACTGGAAGCCACCGCTACTTTAGCCAACTAGGGTTCGCTCGAATCCGCCACTTCCGGCTTGAGATGCCGGATAAAGTATTCCCATTTCAGTTCGTTGTAGCCAAATCCGTGCGCGCTGTTGGGATACACCATCATGTCAAAGCGTTTGCCGGCCTTTTGCAGGGCATCAACCAGTTGCCAGGTGTTGGATGGATGCACATTGTCGTCGACCAGGCCGTGCAGGATGAACAGCTTGCCGATCAATTTGTCGGCGTGTTGCAAACATGAACCGGCCGCGTAGCCTTCGCGATTCTCGCTCGGCGTGCGCATGTAACGCTCGGTGTAAATCGTGTCATAGTTTTTCCAGTCGGTGACGGGAGCGCCCGCCACTCCGACATGGAACAGCTCAGGATATCGCAACAGAGCCAGTGCCGACAGGTAGCCGCCGTAGGAGTGGCCATAGATTCCGACCCGGTCTCCGTCGATGTAATCCCGCTCAGTCAAATGCCGCACGCCCTCGGCCTGATCATCCAGATCGATCACACCGAGTTGCAGGTAGTTGGCGCCCTCGAATTCCTTGCCGCGATTCATCGTGCCGCGATTGCCGATCTTGGCGATCACAAACCCGAGTTCGCAATAAGGATTGGCCGCCCGAAAACGGTTGGTGACGCCCACCGAGTGCGGCCCGCCATAGACGTCGATCAACAGCGGGTACTTTTTTTCGGGATCAAAATCGCGGGGCTTGTACAGTGTACCGTAGATCGTGGCCTTGCCGTCGGCCGAAGCAAACGAGAACACCTCGCCGGGCGTAAAACCGGCCTCGGCGACTGCGTCGTCACCGGCCTCGTAAATCGTGGCCACCTTGTCGCCCGACATGTTGTACAGGGCAGTCGCCGGCGGATTGGCAATATCTTCATGACTGGCCAGAAACCACTGATGATCCCCTGAGATCTGAAAATTGGAATGGTGAGCCGCTGCGCTGGTCAGCCGCCGGTTTTCGCTGCCATCCAGTCGCGAGCGGTGCAGTTGCAGGTTCAGGGGATTGTCGTCGCTGAACGCGGAGTAGTAGATCCAGCCAGCTTCCTCGTCGACGTTGACGATCTGGTGCACCGGATATTCGGCTTGGGGAGTCAGGTCACAAATCTTGTGGCCCCGCAGGTGCCGCAATTCGAACTGTTTCCATCCCGTGCGTTCAGTCTCCCAGACAAATCGCTGACCATCGTCGAGAAATTGCATCGTGGGCGAATTGTCTTGCCAGGTCTCCTGCTTTTCCGACACGACGGTCCGCACTGAACCGGAATCAACATTGGCTGCCATAACATCCAGTTCGTTTTGCCAGCGATTGGTGCGATGAAAAATCAAATCCTTGCTGTCGGACGAAAAACGAATGCCGTAGATGTACTGATCGACCGGACCGTCGACCTTGACCTCCACAGTCTGCCCGGATTCGACATCGTAAATGTGCAGCTTGACGTGCGGGTTGTCCTGGCCGGCGGTCGGATACTGCTCGGTGTGCAGTGCCGTGTAGACTTGCGTGTTGCGGGTCGTCAGGAAGTAGGTCTTCATGTGGCTTTCATCGATTTCATAGAAAGCGAGTTTCTTCGAGTCGGGCGAAAACCACATGGCGTCCTGCTGGAACAGTTCCTCGCCGTAGACCCAGCAAGCGGTCCCGAAGCGATGTTTCTCGCTGCCGTCACTGGTGACCTGAATCGGTTCGGCCTCGGGTTCGCCCTTGTCGTCCAGCCGTTCCAGTACGACATTGAAATCGCGGTAGGAGGCTTTCCACTGCTGGTCGGCCGATTTGATCCATGTCCGCTGACGCGCTCGTCCCACGCCAGCTCGCCGGGTACGCTCGCGCTGGCGACCTGAAGACTCCTCGCGCTCGGGTTCGTCTGCCGCGGCAGAGATCTCGCCGGTGGCCAGATCCACTTGCCGGCGACCCTGACCTCGCAACGAGAAAAACAGCATTCCCTGATCGGTCGACCATCGCAGATTGGCGGGCGACGTACGTGGCAATTTGGCCATGGCCTGGGTGGCATCCTGAAACCGATCCCAGCCCGGCAAGTCGTCCATTTCAATCGACTGGCCATAGAGCGTGCCGGACAGGCACAAAGCAGCAACACAAACACCAAACAGGATTCGCAACATTACGGCCCTTCCAAAAAGAAAAAGCGAAAACAGCAACTGGCAGATTTTCCCGGTACCGTTTTATCGTATCCCGGGCGGTGAAACGCAACAATGTTTAGAGGTTATGGTGGCAGGCAATACCGTGCCTCCGATGTATTTGCCTACAAACAGAACATTCATGCACGGTGTCCGGCCTCATGCGGGACGTAGCTGAGACTGAGTGCCCCGAGAATCTTGTTCGCAGCAATGTGCAACCGCATCTCCTTGTGAGAATCCCCCTCATCCGGCCTTTGGCCACCTTCTCCCCCGCGGGGGAGAAGGCCCACTATTTCCGGCAGCCGGCAAATCAGGCGTCGTCCAGGACCTCGAGCGCCGCGAACTCCCGGCCCTCCAGCATGGCCAGGCTGGCACCTCCCCCGGTGCTGACATGCGAAACCTGGTCTTCAAAACCCATTTGGGCAATGGCCGCGGCACTGTCACCGCCCCCAATGATGCTGGTGGCGTCACTGTCGGCAATCGCCTGAGCGACCGCCTGGGTACCGCGATCAAAGGGCGGCATTTCGAAAACGCCCATAGGACCGTTCCACACGATTGTTTTGGCCGTTGATAACAGGTCGCCGAACCGGGTCGCCGTTTCCGGCCCGATATCCAGTCCCATCATCACGTCGGGAATCAAGTCGATTTCGCAAATCAGCTTCTTGCAGTCCGCACTGAACGAATCACCACAATGCGCGTCAACTGGCAACAGCAATCTTCCCTGGCCACGTTCCATCAGTTGTTGCGCGAGTTTTAATTTGTCCAGTTCCACGCGGCTCTTGCCGACACTGCCGCCCCGCGCCACGACAAACGTAAAGGCCATCGCACCGCCCACCAGCACCTGATCGCAGATGTCCAGCAGTTTTTCAATGACGGTGATCTTGTCAGAAACCTTGGCGCCGCCCAGCACTGCAACAAACGGTCTCCGGGGATTTTCGATGGCGTCCTTGAGGAAGCGGATTTCCTTTTCCACCAGCGAACCAACCGTTTTGGGTTTGTCATCCATGGCACGCGGCAGGGCGACCATCGAAGCGTCCTTGCGATGGCAGGTGCCAAAGGCGTTGTTGCAATAGATATCAGCCATGGCCGCCAGTTGCCCGGCGAACTCTTCGTCACCCGCCTTCTCGCCCTTGTTGAAACGCAGATTCTCCAGCACCAGTATCCCGCCTGGTTGCAGTTGACTGACCTTTGCCCGCGCATCGTCCCCGACCGTATCGCTGGCAAAGGTGACCGGCGTGCCGGTCAGTTCGGCCAATCGCGCTGCGACGGGCTGCAAGCTGAATTTGGCATCACCCTCGTCGCCTTTGGGTCGCCCCAGGTGGCTGATCAACACGAGTTTGCCACCGCGATCAATCACACTGCGAATCGAAGGCAGCGCCATTTCGATGCGGCGGTCGTCAGTGACGCGGCCATCATCCATGGGAACGTTAAAATCGACACGCATCATTACTGTGCGGTCCTGGACGTCGACGTCGTTGATTGATTTTTTGGGCATGGCGGTGCAATCGATCGCAAAAAGCGCAAGCCGAATGTGAAAGCAGGGAGGGCGAGGCTCTCCCGGCGCGCCGGGAAACGGCATTCCTGTTGCGGCTCGGACAGAGCCTCGCCCTCCCGGGCATGTGACTGAATAAATGGTCTGATCAGGCCTGGGCCTGCGGTTGCTCAACCACCCGTTTCTGGATATCGGTTTCGATATTTCCGAACAGCTTTTCATGACGCTGGACGCAAACATGCAGGGCATGCAGAAGCCGCTTGGCCGTGTAGAAATTCAACACGATGCGTTGCGTGACATCGACCGGCTGATCATTGGTGCCCATGGGCTGCGCGTTAAGGCCAAAGTCGACGATCAGTTCTTCAGGGGAACCGGTAACACGACAAAAATTGGCATAGGCGCAGACCGCTTTGTCGTCGTTGACGGTCACGGTCCTGGGGGCCTGAGCTTGTTCTTCTTTGGCCATCGTATCCTCGTAAAAATGAGTGGTTGGTTGGCGGCAGGATGTCGGGGCAGATATGCGAGGGCAATTTGCCCGGGGCAATGTGCCTCGCAACGCGAAACCGTTATCTTGCAAAAGTAAACCGGCAAGATCAACCTTTAATCTCTCATTCCCCCCGATCCACTGAACTGCTCGCAGTCCGCCATGTCCAAAAAAATCCTGATCATCCACACCGGTGGCACGATTGGCATGAAACCGACCGACAGCGGTTACCGCCCGTCGCCGGGTTTTTTGGAACATCAGCTGGCAGAGTTGTCTCGGCAATGGGGCAGTCAAATGCCTGAATTCGAGATCAAGGAGTACGACCCGCTGCTGGACTCGGCCAACTTCTGTCCCCGCGACTGGCGTCGCATCGCCGAGGACATCGTCGAACACTACAACCGGTACGATGCATTCCTGGTCCTGCATGGCACCGATACCATGGCGTATACCGCCAGCGCACTGGCGATGATGCTGCGTGGACTGAACAAGACCGTTATTTTGACCGGATCGCAACTGCCATTGTGCCTGCGTCGCAACGACGCGCGGGAAAACCTGATTACCGGCATGATTCTGGCCAGTGAATATCTGGTGCCCGAAGTCTGTGTGCTGTTCGGCAGCGTATTGTTGCGAGGCTGCCGAACCACCAAGGTCAGTGCGGTCAGTTTCGATGCCTTTGACTCGCCCAATGCTCGGCCGCTGGGCACGATCGGCACACACATCCGGGTTTTCCAGCATCGGGTTCACGCGCCGGAACAGGCGTCCGGCCCGCTGGAAATCCTGCCCCTGGAAAACACGGCGGTTGCCACGTTGCGGTTGTTTCCCGGTATCGATGCTCGGGTGCTGGACAATGTGTTGCAAACGCCGTTGCGCGGGCTGGTGCTGGAAGCCTACGGCACGGGAAACGGACCCTCACGGGACACGGCTTTCTTAAACACGCTGCGACAGGCCACCGATCGCGGCGTGGTCGTGGTCAGCCTCAGCCAGTGCCGGCAGGGCAGCGTGTCGCTGGCGGATTACGCGACCGGACGGGCCTTGATGGATTCAGGCGTGGTGTCCGGCCGCGACATGACGGTCGAAGCTGCCCTGACCAAGCTGATGTTTTTGTTCAGCCAGGGGCTGGATACCGCGGCCGTTCGACGGCAAATTGGCACCGACCTGGCTGGCGAACTCACCCAATAGCCGCGTCGATCGCCTGATTCTGGTGAAATCGCAGCCGGATGATTAAGATTGGGTTTTACGCCGTAGTTGCCAGTCGACAGGAAATTTCCGTGAATCAATCATCGCCTTGTCTCGCCGTTCTTTTGTGTGCCCTGACTGCCTGGACTGCTTTGGCTCAGGAACCGGCGACCCAGGCACTGCCGTTGGGGATAGTTGCCGAACAACCGGCCGAAGGACCATTCGTGAAAACCGATATCGGCTACATGGTTCCCTACACGACCACCATTCCGGGAACGGATGTCGAATTTGAAATGGTGCCCATCCCCGGAGGCACGTTTCATCTGGGTAGTCCGGAAGATGAAGCCGAACGTCGCGATGATGAAGGCCCCCAGGTGTGCATCCGTGTCGAACCATTCTGGATGGGCAAATACGAAGTGACCTGGGGCGAGTTCAATCACTTCATGGCCCTGCACGATCATTTCAAGAAGTTTCAGTCGCGGGGTATTCGCGAGGTTACCGAGGAGCGCGAAATTGACGCCATCACCGCACCCTCGTCGCTGTACGATCCCAGCTTTACCTATGACGCTGGCGACGGACTGCGACAACCGGCCGCCACGATGACGCAGTACACGGCCATGCAGTACACGAAATGGCTGAGCATTCTTTCGGGTGACTTCTATCGTCTGCCGGGTGAAGCCGAATGGGAATACGCCTGTCGGGCCGGCACTACCACCGCGTACTCGTTCGGCGACGATCCCTCGGAACTCGGCGAGTACGCCTGGTACGACGACAACTCCGATTACGAACGACACGATGTAGGATTGAAGCAGCCAAATCCGTGGGGCCTGTACGATATGCACGGCAATGTGTCCGAATGGGTGCTCGATCAATATGACGAAGAGGGCTACACGCATCTGGATCCGGAAATGGACTATGCCGCCCTGGATTCCATTCGCTGGCCCACCGATCCGGACCCGTATGTCGTGCGCGGCGGATCATGGGAACTGTACGAGGAAGACTTGCGAAGTGCCGCGCGGCTGGCCACCAATAATGCGGACTGGAAAGCCGAGGACCCCAATGTGCCCAAGAGTCCCTGGTGGTTTACGACCGAGCCCTCGACC
>CAMYKF010000612.1 GCA_947258905.1 uncultured Pirellulaceae bacterium
CGTCGCTACGAACCAGGACAATGGTACCGGGTCCGCGTGCAAGTTCACGACAGTCGACTGGTTTGCCACATCGATGGCGAACAGATTGTCGACGTGGAATTGCAGGATGTGAGTCTGTCGTTGCATCCGGCCATCGACCATTGCCGGCCCTTGAGTATTTCCGCGTTCGAAACCCGGGCAGCCTGGAAAGACATCCAGCTGGCTCGCCTCGCCGGCGGAGAGTAATCATGGAAGATATATTCCCGCCCGACCTGCAACCCCATCAGTTCTATATGCAATTGGCCTTCGAGCAGGCACTGCAGGCTGAACAGATCGACGAGGTACCGATCGGGGCTGTTATCGTGCATCGAGGCCGGCTGGTTGCGGCCGCTCACAATCAGCGCGAGATGCTGCGCGATCCAACGGCCCACGCCGAGATGCTGGCCATCACCCAGGCGGCAGAGGCACTGGGCGGCTGGCGGCTGATCGATTGTGCACTCTACGTCACGCTGGAGCCCTGCCCCATGTGCGCCGGGGCGATCGTCAATGCACGAATTCCGCTGGTCGTCTACGGAGCGACCGATCCCAAGGCCGGCGCCGTCAACTCCCTGTACCACTTGCTGGCCGACGACCGCCTGAATCATTGCTGCGAAGTCGTGCCGGGTGTCATGGCTGATCAATGCGGCCAACTGCTGACCGGCTTCTTCCAGCGGCAGCGGGACTTGGGAAAAAAGTAGAGCGGGCAGGCGAGTCCATCTCCCTCTGGGAGAAGATGGCCGAAGGCTGGATGAGGGCATATTCAATACAACACATCCGGCACCGCCTGCCCACGCCAATGTGAGCATGCCACCCGACACGAGCCTTCTGCGCTCAATATGCCTTTGTTCGATATTCGATATTCGATTCACTGCGCGGAACCGCAGAATATCGAAAAAGGAATGTCCAACCGACGAAGTTTTGCCACGAGTGGGATGTCCTCGACGTCGGCATCCGGGTCAGCTAGGATTGGCCGCGATCCGGTTTTCCGCAATTAACCTGCAGCAACTCTCAGCAAGTGATATGAACGAACCTCAAAAATTTGATCTCGTCGTACTCGGTGGCGGACCGGGCGGCTATGTTGCCGCAATTCGCGCTGCGCAACTCGGGCTGAATGCCGCAGTCATCGATGAAAACGAAAGATTTGGCGGCACCTGTTTGCGTGTCGGCTGTATCCCCAGCAAGGCGCTGCTGGAAAGCAGTCATGCCTATGAGATGGCGCTTCACGATCTAGCCGCCCATGGTGTGGAGGTCAAATCGGTGGGACTGAACCTTGAGCAGATGATGAAGCGCAAGGATGAAGTCGTCGACGCACTGACCGGTGGCATCAACATGTTGCTGAAACGGAACAAGGTCACCATGATCGTGGGACGTGGCAAGTTCTCGGGACCCGGCACGATCGAAGTCACCGGCAAGGACGCAGGTACGGTCTCCGCTGACAAGATCATCATCGCCACCGGCAGTGTGCCGGCCATCTGTCCGGGACTCGAATTCGACGCTGAGCTGATCGGCGACAGTACCACCGCGTTGTCTTACGACGAACCACCCAAACAGCTGATTGTGATCGGGGCCGGCTATATCGGACTGGAAATGGGTTCGGTGTGGAATCGTCTGGGCAGCAAAGTCACCGTCGTGGAAGCACTGGATCACATTCTGCCGGGCATGGATGGCGAGATCGCGAAACTCGCGCGGCGGACCTTCGAGAAGCAGGGGCTCGAGTTCATGACCGGCATGTGGGTGGAAAGTGTGCGTGTGAAAGGCGGTCGCTGCGAGGTCAAATGCAAGGACACCGAACCCATGACTGCCGATCGAGTCCTCGTTTGCACGGGTCGCCGACCCAACACGGCGAACATCGGTTTGCAGACCGTTGGCGTGAACACCGACAAGGCCGGCTTTATCACGGTCGACGAGAACTACCAGACGTCGGCAGGTTCCATTTATGCCATTGGCGATTGCATCGGCGGCGCCATGCTCGCGCACAAGGCGTCGGACGAGGGAATTGCCTGCGTGGACAAGATCGTTACCGGATTTGGACATCTCGATTACCAGGCGATCCCTGCCATCGTGTACACCAGTCCGGAACTGGCCAGCGTCGGCAAAACCGAAGAGCAACTCAAGGAGGAGGGCATCGCCTGCAAAAAAGGCATGTGTCCCTATGGAGCCAATGGGCGGGCCCGGGCGATCGGCGATACTGGCGGCCGCGTCAAGATTCTGGCCGATGCTGCAACCGACCGCA
>CAMYKF010000613.1 GCA_947258905.1 uncultured Pirellulaceae bacterium
TCACCCTCACCATCCCCAGCGTGATGCTGTTCGAAGCGTTTCTGTCGTTCTTGGGGCTGGGGGTCGAGCCGCCGGATGTCTCTTGGGGTATGCTGGCCGACGAAGGCGTCAAGAACATCAGCCCGCTGCAAGTCCACTGGTGGCTGGTCCTGTTCCCGGGACTGGCACTGGCCCTTACGTTGTATGCTCTGAACTTCTTGGGTGATGGGCTCCGCGACGCACTGGACCCGCGGCTCAAAAACCAATAGCCCAATCCCATAGGCCGACTTTGCAATCCAACAACCCGCCGCCCACCTCATGAGCAAAACCTTACTACAAGTTCACGATCTCGGAGTCCAGTTCAAGACCGATGATGGTATCGTCAAAGCGGTCGACGGCGTGTCATTTGCCTTGGCTCCCGGCGAAACGCTAGGAATCGTGGGCGAATCGGGCTCGGGCAAGTCGGTCACCAACCTGGCCGTAATGGGCCTTATCCCGAGCCCACCAGGGCGCATCACCAGCGGCACAGCCATCTACGGCAGCGACGACCTGCTGCAAATGAAGCAACGCGACCTGGCAGCGATCCGCGGCAACCGCATTGCGATGATCTTCCAAGACCCCATGACGTCACTCAATCCGCTGATGACCGTCGCGGACCAATTGACGGAAGTGACGATGCTGCACATGCGGCACACCTACCGGCAAGCATTGCAGCACGCCATTGAAATGTTGGAAAAAGTCGGCATTCCGTCGGCTGCGCGCCGCATCTTCGAATACCCTCACCAGTTCTCTGGTGGCATGCGTCAGCGGGTTATGATCGCCATGGCCCTGTCCTGCAAACCGGACCTGCTGATCGCCGACGAGCCGACAACGGCGCTGGATGTGACGATCCAGGCCCAGATTCTGGAACTCATGAAAGAACTGCAGCAGCAGGAGGGAACGGCGATCATCCTGATCACGCATGACCTGGGAATCGTGGCCAACATGTGCCACCGTGTGAACGTCATGTACGCGGGCCGCTTTGTCGAGAAAGCGAGCGTCGAGCCGCTGTTTGCCACGCCGCGCCATCCGTACACGCTGGGGTTGCTGCACTCCTTGCCGCGGCTGGACGAAGAGGGCAACGAACAGCTGACGCCGATCGAAGGCCAGCCGCCCGATTTGATCCACTTGCCGCCAGGCTGTTCGTTCGCGCCGCGCTGTCCGTACCGAATCGATCGCTGCACGCAAGACGATCCGCAGTTGACTGACGTGTCTGGTGGCGGCCAATTCGCCTGTTTTGTCGACGTGACGAAAGCCAATCCAGCGGAGCAATCACGTGCCTGAGGCCGAGGAAAACGCGCAAGCGCCTTCGGAGGCGTCGATCCTGGATGTGCGTGATCTGCGCGTCCACTTTCCTTTTTCGCGCGGCAGCCTGCTCAAACGGGAACGGGGATTCATTCGCGCCGTAGACGGCGTCAGTTTTACACTTCGCGCCGGCGAGACATTCGGGCTGGTCGGCGAGTCCGGTTGCGGCAAGTCGACACTGGCCCGTGCGATTCTGAATCTCGTGCCGATAACCAGCGGCGAGGTGTACTACGAGGATGCGCGAATTGACAGGCTGAGCGACGAGCAAATGTTGCCGTATCGTCGGCACATGCAAATGGTGTTTCAGGACCCGTTTGCTTCGCTGAATCCGCGGATGACGGTTGGCCGCATCATTTCCGAACCCATGAAGATCTTCAAATTGCACGCGCCGCGAGATCGTAAGCTCGAGGCCATGCGCTTGATGGATATGGTCGGTTTGAACCCGCGTTTCTTGAATCGGTATCCGCACGAGTTCTCCGGCGGCCAGCGACAGCGTATCGGTGTCGCACGCGCGCTGGCGGTGAATCCAAAACTGATCGTCTGCGACGAGCCCGTCTCAGCGCTGGACGTCTCAATCCAGGCCCAAGTGATTAACCTGATGATGGAGCTACAGGAAAAACTGGGCCTGGCGTACATCTTTATCGCCCACGACCTGGCGGTGGTCCGGCACATTGCCGACCGGGTGGGCGTGATGTACCTCGGCCGGCTGGCGGAAGTTGCCGAAGCAAAACAGTTGTATGCTGACCCGCGGCATCCCTACACGCGGGCACTGCTTTCCAGCGTTCCCGTGCCGGATCCTCAGGTCGAGCGAGGGCGGCAGCGGATTGTACTTGCTGGCGAAGTGCCTTCACCGGATCGCGCCTACCCGGGCTGCCAGTTTGCCGAGCGCTGCCCGATGCCCGATATGCAATGCAT
>CAMYKF010000614.1 GCA_947258905.1 uncultured Pirellulaceae bacterium
CTTTGGCGAAAATCGACTCGATGACGGTGGACGACGTGGATCAGCATGCGGAAGCAGATTTTCGGATTCGATCCAGCGAAGCGTCTGCCCATCAAAGTACGCCCGTCTCGCCCGAAATCTCCGTGTGCCAGGCTTGCCTTGCAGAATTTGCGGATCCAGCCAACCGACGGTATCAGTACCCGTTTATTAATTGCACGGACTGTGGCCCCAGGTTCACCATCGTCGAAGACATTCCCTATGACCGACCATTGACGACAATGAAGTCGTTCCCGATGTGCGACGCCTGCCAGCAGGAATACGATGACCCGGCCAGTCGCCGGTTTCACGCCCAGCCCAATGCCTGTCCGGATTGCGGACCGAAAATCTGGATCGTGAACAACGATCCGGTCGACGAAGCCATGTCCGGGAAGTTGCAGGAAGAGGCCGCGACCCATCGGCAACCTGATTGCGGTTACGCGCTTCGTCAATTCAGGCAGGCGATTCGGCAAGGGCAAATCGTTGCCGTCAAGGGCATTGGCGGCTTTCATCTGGCCTGCGATGCCACCAGCGACAAGGCTGTACGCACGTTGCGTGAACGCAAGGGACGAATTGACAAGCCGTTTGCTGTGATGGTTGCCAGTGTCGATGCCGCCCGAGCACTGGCCGACGTTTCGCCTCAGGAACAGGCATTGCTCCAGTCGAGGGAGCGGCCGATTGTGTTGCTTGCCCGGAAAGACGTTGTTGGCAATGTAGAACATGATAAGGGTTTTCCCCCTCACCCTGACCCTCTCCCCTTGGGGGAGAGGGAACCTGAGAGCGGTAACCCTGACCGTCTCCCCCCAGGGGCATTGTTATCTACACATCCCTCACCCTCCCACTGGGAGGGTCGAAGTCCCGATTTATCGGGACGAGGGGAGGGTAAACCCGTACATCAAACACCTTGCGCCCCAACGCAACGTATTAGTGGACCCTCCCCGCCATCTCCGACAGGTCGGGATTGGCGACCCTCCCACTGGGAGGGTGATGGAGTTGAAGGCAAATGTGTAGATACGAATAACCCAGGGGACAGGGAACCTGAACAGCGAGGACCCGGGCTGTCGGAACTGGTTGCGCCGGGCAACAACTTTGTGGGCGTGATGCTGCCATATACGCCGCTGCATTATTTATTGGTGGACGACGGCCGGCCGTTGGTGTTGACGTCCGGAAATCTGAGCGACGAACCGATTGTTCGCACCAATCAGGAAGCACAACAACGACTCAGCCAAATTGCCGACGCTTTCCTGTTGCACGATCGCGAGATCCATGTCGTCTGCGATGACTCGGTCGTACGCTGCGTTGAGGGCGATCTGCTGCCAATTCGACGGTCACGTGGATACGCACCGATGCCGGTGCGTCTGTCCCGATCGGGCCCTGGGGTGTTGGCCGTCGGCGGAGAAATCAAATCAACGTTTTGCGTTACGCGGGATGATTACGCTTACATGAGCCAGCATATTGGCGACATGGGTAATATGGAGACGCTCAATGCCCTGACACGCAGTATCGAACATTTTCTGCGCTTGTTCCGCGTCGAGCCCCTCGCCGTTGCCGCTGACCTGCATCCCGGATATCTGTCAGGACGATGGGCGCGGGAGTTTGCCAGTTCGCGTGACTTGCCGCTGGTGCGGGTGCAACATCATTTCGCGCATGTCGCCGCATTGCTGGCCGAGCACGGTTTGCCGCCCGAGTACGAAATCATCGGCTGCTGTTTTGATGGCACAGGATATGGACCGGACGAGGCCATCTGGGGCGGTGAGTTCATGCTTGCCAGTCAACTGAAATATGATCGCCTGGCTCACCTCGGCTTCATTCCGCTTCCGGGCGGCGACGCCAGTATTCGAAAACCCTGGCGGGTGGCTTTGGCGCGACTATGGTCACATGGTCTGCCGTGGAATCCGGCGTTGCCTGCGGTCCGGGCCTGCCCGCCGGCCCAACGAAACTTGCTGCAACAGCAGCTGGAAAGGAACCTGAATTGCATTCCCACCAGCAGCATGGGAAGACTGTTCGATGCCGTGGCTTCACTCATTGGAATCCGCCACGAAATCAGTTACGAAGCCCAGGCAGCGATGGAAATGGAAGCGCTGGCCGCCCACGTGATCGACAAGGTTGATCCGCAGGCGTACCGGTTCGATATTGCCCCGGGAAAACCGATGCAGCTTGATTCGTGTCAGTTGTTTGCCTGTTTGTGCAATGATATTGAGGCCGGCACGTCGTTACCCGTGATGGCTGCCAGGTTTCATCACGCGGTGGCGAACATGATGGTCGACGTTTGCCGAACGATTCGGGACGAGCGGACGATCAACCAGGTTGGATTGACCGGCGGAGTCTTTCAAAACGTGCTGTTGCTGCGACTATCCACAAACAGACTCGTTGAGAACGGTTTCCAGGTGCTGACCCACTCGGTGGTACCACCCAATGACGGTGGCCTTGCACTGGGGCAGGCCACGTTTGCCCGCAATTCAAGTTTCGTTGATTGAACGATTACAGTTCACCGGACCGGGGCAGGATGATCAACCCGCGACTGTTGGCAACGTTGACCAGTTCAACCCGGTTATGCACGTCCAGTTTTTTCATCAGGTTGGCTCGATGGCGGGTCACCGTATGCGGGCTGATACGCAGCACATCGGCGATCTGGTTATTCGTTTTTCCCTCGGCAATCAGATGCAGCACTTCCCGCTCGCGCGACGTCAGATCAGAATCGTCAAAAGTGAATTCGCGCAACGAGTCCTTGTCGATCAACTCGCTGATGAATTGCTCGCCGGAGAACACGGCTTCGATAGCATGAAAGAGGTCTTCATCAAGAGCGTGTTTCAGCAGATAGCCATTGGCCCCCGCCTTCAATGCCCTCGCGACAAACTGGGCGTCGTCATACATCGAGAGCACAAGAATTCTGACTGACTTGTCTTTCTTGCGAATCTCGGTGATCACCTCGATTCCGCCAAGTCGCGGCATGGCCAGATCGACGATGAGCAGATCGCAGTGAGCCGACGGCATCCGCGCGATGGCTTCTGCACCATTGGTCGATTCAGCAACCACTTCGAACCGACCATCCTGATTGAGCAAAGCAGCCATGCCGCTGCGGACCAGGTTATGGTCGTCCACGAGCATCACGCGTTTTTTTGTCATGGACTTCATTTTTGGCCCGCCGCCTGCAGCGTGATTTCGATTCGGGTTCCCTGACCGCAGATGGAATGGATCGAAATCTGTCCATCCAGCATCTTTACGCGCTCCCTGATGCCGATCAGGCCCAGGCCACTGGTTACCATGCCAGGGTCAAATCCCGTACCGTCATCCGATACACCGAGTACCTGTTTGCCGCCGAGTTCCCGAAAGGAAATCTCCACACGATTGGCGCGTGAATGCTTGGCGACATTAGTCAAACTTTCCTGGGCAATGCGAAACAACGCCGTTTCCGCTTCACTGGAAAGCCTGGGCTGCGCCCGGAAGTCGATGTCGATCTGAAACTCCACCTGACGACGATACTCGGCTACCAACTGACGCAATGAAGCCTCAAAGCCCAGTTGGTCGAGAGTCGGCGGCCGCAATCGTTTGGCCAGGTCCTTCAACTGTGATGCGGCCTCGTTGACCTGCGTGCGAAGACCTGCCAGTTCCTGTTTGGCAACTTGCTGGTCATCGTTTAGCAGACCGGACAATAACTGTAGACGTAGTTTGAGACCGATCAGTACCTGCCCTGTTTCGTCATGCAACTCCCGGGCAATGTGCTTTCTTTCTTGCTCCAGCCGTCGCAGATGATCCTGCGACAGTTTTTTGATCTGTTCGTTCTTAAGCTCCAGCGACTTGACCAGTCGCGCATTGGCGATGGCTACCGCGGCAGTATTGCCCAGCGATTCCAGAAACGCGGCGTCCTGCCAGGTAAAGCTGGGTTCTCCCTGCCGGCGATGCAGCTTGAAGAACCCCAGTACTTCTTCCTGGGGATTCTTAATGGGAACGCAGATGCACGAACCGATATCAAAACCACTGGCCAGTTGCCTGTCGGCCAGCGGGTTCAGTCCATAATCGTTGATGAGAAGTGGAAATTCCGTCTCGACCACCACGCCCGGGATGCCCTCGCGAGGCTGCCAGCGGCGCACATACTCGTGTGTTTCACCCTCATAGAAGAATCGATCGCATACCGCTACCGTTTGCTCGCCCTCGCGAATCACAATTCCCGCAGCACCTCCGGCCGCATCCAAAAAGCCGGTTACGTCAGCCACCAGTGTCTGTACCATTTCGGCTGGCTCAAGTTGCTGGTTGACGGTCGCATTGAAGGCCAGCAACGTCTCCAGCGAGCGCTGCCATTCCTCGATGCGAAAGAACAACCACGCCCGGTCGACAGAACTGGAGGCCACGCGTGCCAGGCAAATGGCGGCACGCAGGTCCTGTTCTGTAAACGCACCGCCAGTTCGCTTGTTGCGTGCTTCGATGACACCAGGCACGCGATGCTGGGTCGAGATCAGGGGCACGCACAGCACGTTGCGGACACCACTGGATGAAGGTTCATTATCGACACGCGGCTTGAGATACCGCACGCACCACTCGGCATGCTGGCTGGCCCCCGCACCCGCGGCAGCCGTATTGGGTGAGTGGGCTGCCGTTTTCAGTTGATTGTCGACGTGCGAAAAAATGATGACCTGATCGGCACGCAGGATGTCGTAGCTGTGGCAGGCCACCAGGTCGAACAGCTTTGGCAGGTCCAGTTCCAGGGAAAAGGCTTCGGCCGCAACAGAAATCTGCTGCAACTGACGTAACGCCTGCCTCCATTCATAGTCAGTTTGCTGCTCAGCCGTTCTGTCTGATGCTGCCGGCGGCAACAGGTCGTCGATGTTTAACGGAGGTACAGCTAACTTCCGGCTGAATCGACGGTAGTCATTAACTGATTTCGTTTTTGCCGCAGAATCCCGATCCACTCTTCTATCCCCGAGCCTGATTTGGCCGACGTTTCAATTACCTGCATTCCCGGTCGTACCGCCTGGATGTTGTCGAGTGCCGATTGCCTGTCAAACTCGCACGCCTCGGCCAGATCCATTTTGGTGATGACTGCCACATCGGATGTGTTGAACAAACCTGGATACTTCAGTGGCTTGTCCTCCCCCTCGGTCACCGAGAGCAGCGCGACGCGGACCGACTCGCCGAGATCCCAGCTGGTGGGACAAACCAGATTGCCCACATTTTCGATGAACAGATACTCAAGTCCGAAAAGTTGCCAGCCGTCCAGATGCTCCTGCACCATGTCGGCTTCGAGGTGGCAACAGCCATGAGTCATGATTTGGCGGACCGGCGCGCCGCTTTCGGCCAAGCGCCGCGCGTCGTTGTCGGTTTCCAGGTCGCCGACGATCGCCGCCACAGCGGAACCTGAATCGACAAAGCGGCTCAGCGTTTCGCGTAACAGCGAAGTCTTGCCGGTGCCGGGACTGGAAACCAGATTAACCACCAGTACGCCGGCTTCCATAAACTCGCTGCGCATTTGCCGGGCCAGCTCGTCGTTCTTCTTGAGGATTTTTGTACGGACTTCAAGGATTCTGGGTTCGATCATGCCTTAACTCACTTCCGCATGTTGCTCAACCACTTCAATGGACTCCAGATCCAGTTCCCTGCCTTGACGAATATCGGCGCCGGGCGTGTCGCAAACCGGACAACGGAACCGCTGAATGCCTGGCAAGGTTACTTCCCGCTGGCACTCTTCGCAGAAGATTGCAACCGGGACCTCGACAATCTTCAAATCGGCTCCTTCAAGCAGCGTGTCTTTGGTGACTAGCTCGAAACTAAAACGCAAGGCACTCTCATGCACACATGACAACGCGCCAATCCGCAGGGTGATCGCGGTGACTCTTGCGGCGCCGGCTTGCGCTGCATGCTCCGCGGCATTCTCGACCAGACTGTTGGCAATCGAAAGCTCGTGCATGAATCCGTAGAGAAAACAAGTGACCCGCAGATTTCCGCGAGGGCTGCGGTGGCGACATGGTTTTTGTAATCACCGGATGTAATCACCGGACTGACGGCCCGGCGAGCCGCTATTTTAGATGGCTGGCAAATGCTTTTGCAAACGCAATGGCAAATCCGATCGTCTTTCGCACATCCGGATCCCTTGTCGCACGCAAGGTGGCGAACAGACCACCGATCGGCTGGATCGGTTCTTTCACGACCTCGCGATAGGTTTCGGCGCTCATTCTTCCCAATTCGCCCAGCACGCTGACCACATCCTTGTCCAACATGCCTGATTCAACCATGCCCACACCGGCCTCGACCACTTTCGTCAGGCCATCGCCCATCAGCTCCGATTCCAGCAATTTCTCGCCCGCTTCCCTGAATTTGGGCAGCGATTGAATGAGGGAGGCAAGTTGCTCTGCCGGAATAAACGATTCGGCACCATGGAACTCCCTGGCACCATCAGCCAGATTTTCGGCAATCGTTTCGCCCCGGCTGATAAATCCCTCCGCGGCCTCCAGCAAAAACGCGGCCAGGGGCAATCGGTCAAGCAGCTGATTCAGGGTGTTTAGGGTGGCCGGATCAGTCAGGCGTTCGAGGACTCCCGATTGAGTCAACGTATCGACGTCGATGGCGCTCGCAGCGTCAGCCAGCCTGGCTCCCGTTTCGATGTATTCGGGAGCCTTTCTGATCAAATCAGCCGTCTTGTCATCGCCGATCTTTCTCAGGTCACCCACGCTGTCGGCCATCGATTCCGCGATCACTTCGCCACGACTGATGAATCCCTCCATGGACTCAACGGCCAGCGTCAGTGTATCGAGTCGATCCAGCAACCGATTAATGCCGTCGGCGGTGTGCGGATCGTTCAGTCGTTCCAGTATCTGTTCCGCGGGTGAGGCAACGCCATTGTCGGACATGATCGACTCCGTGTTTGCATTCTTGCGCTATTCTGCTCTTGGTATCCCAAATACGAAAACTGGCGGCAATGGTATGAACATGCTATTTCCACGCGTTGGCGGACCACTCACAATCCGCGGCAAAAGGCAGGGCGTTTTCCAAATCAGGTGACGCCCTCAAGACGCTCGACGTTGATTCCAGTCGGGTGTTCGGGTAGCAGGCAATCAACCTGTGAGGCAATTCCATTGACTGCGGAACTGGGCATACTGTTGATGACCGCAGTTTCCGTCGGGTTTCTCCACACCATTCTTGGCCCGGATCACTATGTACCCTTTGTGGCCATGGCCCGCTCCAACGGCTGGTCACCTCGCAAAACATTTTTCGTTACCAGTCTCTGCGGGCTCGGGCACATCGTTGGTTCCGTACTGATCGGAGCCGTTGGCTTGATACTGGGCACGGTCATCCTGCATCTTGAGGCGCTGGAGTCGTTTCGTGGCGACACGGCCGCATGGCTGTTGATTGGTTTCGGATTGGCCTATCTGACGTGGGGCATCCTGCGTGCCGTTCGTGATGTGCCGCACACTCATGTGCACTCCCACGCCGATGGGATCGAACACTCGCACCTGCACCGGCATGACTTGCAACACCGGCACCTGCATGATGTGACAACCGTTGAAGAGGACGACCAGCGACCCGCGTCACATGTGACGCCGTGGGTTCTGTTTTTGATATTCGCTTTCGGTCCCTGCGAAGTGTTGATTCCGCTGCTTATGTATCCGGCGGCGGAAGCCAATTTTGCAGCCATTGTGGCCGTTGTCCTGGCATTCGCACTGACCACCGTATTGACGATGGTCACCGCAGTGATGCTGATCGTTTTCGGACTGAAATTCGTGCGTTTTCCTGACTTGCACCCATATAGTCACGCGATTGCCGGTTCTGCCGTGCTGCTGTGTGGCGTGCTGGTGAAATTTGGCTTGTAAAAAAACTTAGTTCGTGCTTTGGCGAAAGGATTCGCCATGGCGCCTAGAGCAGACGGCTATTCGCCCCGACGGGCATAACCGAATCGAAAAGGAGTTGTTCATGGCATCTTTACTCTGGCTTCAAGGCGGGGCGTGTAGCGGAAACACGATGTCGTTCCTCAATGCGGAAGAACCCAGCGCCTGCGACCTCGTCACCGATTTTGGCATCGACGTCCTGTGGCATCCGTCGCTGGGCATGGATATGGGTGAGAGCGTCCAGAATATGCTGCGGGAGATTACGTCGGGCAACAAACCGCTCGACATCTTCGTGTTTGAAGGCACGGTGATCATGGGTCCCAGCGGTTCGGGACGCTTTAACATGTTCGCGGACCGACCCATGAAGGACTGGGTCCAGGAACTGGCGCCTCAGGCCAATGCCGTCGTGGCGCTGGGTGATTGTGCCTGCTGGGGGGGTATTCCTGCCAACGCCCCCAATCCGACCGACAGTGTTGGCTTGCAATTCCTGAAGCGCAATCATGGTGGATTCCTTGGTGCTGACTTCAAATCGAAGTGGGGTCTGCCGGTGATCAACATTCCGGGCTGTCCCTGCCATCCGGACTGGGTCACCCAGATTCTGGTCGCCGTGGCCAGCGGCCGCATTAACGACATCGCACTGGATGACTTGCAACGACCACAGACTTTTTTCAAGACGTTTACACAGACCGGATGCACACGCGTTCAGTTCTTCGAATACAAGCAATCGACCATGGAGTTCGGACAGGGCACTCGAACCGGCTGCCTGTTTTATGAGTTTGGCTGCCGCGGACCCATGACCCATTCACCGTGTAACCGGATTCTGTGGAATCGCCAGTCTTCCAAGACCCGTTCCGGCATGCCATGTATCGGCTGCACCGAGCCCGAGTTCCCGTTCTATGACCTGGCCCCGGGCACGGTATTCAAGACGCAAAAGATTGGCGGGGTGATTCCCAAGGATGTACCCGAAGGAACCGATCATGTGACCTATATGGCTCATGCCGCTGCCGCTCGCGTCGCAGCGCCGCAATGGTCCAAGGAAGACATCTTCGTCGTGTAACCATTTTTCCTTCGCTGCAACGGCGAGCGCCCGGCCAACTGGCAACAAAAATACAAATTGAAATCAATCCTGGTCAAAACACAGGCAATACCGGAGCAATCAAATGACAACTGCAACGCCGATGCGAATCAGTCCTCTGGGCCGGGTCGAGGGCGACCTGGATCTTAATATCGAGGTGACCGACGGCGTGGTCACCAACGCCCGCACGGAAGCCAACATGTTTCGCGGCTTTGAGATCATTCTCAAGGGCAAGGACCCGCAGGCAGGCCTGATCGTGACGCCACGCATTTGCGGTATCTGCGGCGGCAGCCACCTGTACAAAGCCTGCTATGCACTGGACACCGCGTGGAAAACGCATGTGCCCCGCAATGCGACACTGGTTCGCAACATCGCTCAGGCCTGCGAAACGCTGCAATCGATTCCCCGCTGGTTTTATGCCCTGTTCGCGATCGATCTGACGAACAAGAACTATGCCAACGTCCCGGAATACGAGGAAGTCGTCAGACGATTCGCTCCGTTTGTTGGTACGGCTTACGAAAAAGGAGTCACGCTGTCGGGCAAACCGGTTGAAGTCTATGCCATCTTTGGTGGCCAGTGGCCACATTCCAGCTTTATGGTTCCGGGTGGTGTGATGTGTGGCCCCAACCTCGCCGACGTAACCCGCTCGATTGCCATTCTTGATTACTGGAAACGCGAGTGGCTGGAACGTGAGTGGCTCGGCTGTTCGATCGACCGCTGGATGGAAAACAAGACCTGGGAAGATGTCTGGAAGTGGGCGGATGAAAATGACAGCCAGCGGAATTCGGACTGCGGTTTGTTCCTGAGGTTTGCCAAGGCAGCGGGACTGGACAAATACGGGCATGGCTGCGGCAAATTCCTGGCAACCGGTACGTATTTCCAGCCCGAGTTGTACGAACACCCCACCATTGATGGACGGAACAAGGCCCTGATCAATCGGGCCGGCATCTACGATGGCGGGCAATTCCATGACTTCGACCACCTGAATGTGCGCGAGTCAACTGCTCATTCGTACTTCAAGGGCAATTCGTACCTGCATCCCTGGGACGGCAAGACGGAACCGATCGATCCGGCCGAGGGTCACAAACAGGACAAGTACAGTTGGGCCAAATCGCCGCGTTACGAAGTGCCCGGCAAGGGTCCGATGCCACTGGAGGCCGGTCCGTTGGGTCGGCAGGTGAATGCCGGCCGATCCGATGCACTCGATCACCAGGATTTTGATCCGCTGTTTCTCGACGCCATCAAGAGCGACGGTCCTAACGTGATTGTGCGGGTCATGGCTCGTATGCACGAAGCGTGCAAGTATTACAAACTCGTCCAAAAGTGGCTAAGCGAAATCGATTTACACGACAAGTTCTACATCAAGCCGGAAGAACACAAATCCGGCAAGGGCTTTGGTTCCACCGAAGCGGCCCGCGGCTCGTTGTCAGACTGGATTGTGATCGAGGATGGAAAGATCGAGAACTACCAGGTCGTGACACCCACCGCATGGAACATCGGTCCGCAAGACGGAAACGATGTGCATGGCCCGATGGAACAGTCGTTTATCGGTGCCCCGATTGCTGATCCAACCGATCCTGTGGAAATGGGACACGTCGCAAGATCCTACGATTCCTGTCTGGTGTGCACGGTTCACGCCTACGACGGCAAAACCGGCAGGGAACTGGCAAAGTTCCGCATTGGAGAGGGTGCCTGACGT
>CAMYKF010000615.1 GCA_947258905.1 uncultured Pirellulaceae bacterium
ACTTCCGTCAGGCGTCGTGCTGACCAGTTTTGGAACTGCTTTCGTACCTGCGCCCGGTTTCTCCGATACCACGGGTCTGGACGAAGACTCCCAGCCTGAATCAAAGGAATACGAGGACGATTTTTATGAGGAACCACTCAAACCGCTGTTTGGCGGTGGAGATCGTTTTCACGTACGGACGACGATCACCGGGCCGGAAGACTTCACCTTTAACGGTGTAGGTATCAAACAGGATGACCGGACCAGCGAAGGGCGACGGACCGTGATTTGGGAATCGGACAGCCCGGTTTCCTTTTTCAATGTGGTTGGCGGGCGCTGGAAGGTTCACAAGGGCGAACACACCGAGATCTACTACGACATCAAACACGACTACAACGTCGACGAAATCTCGGAAGCCATTGACGCGGCTCGTGCGTGGTATTCGAAGTGGTTTTATCCCTATCCCTGGCGGGATTTGCGGCTAAATGAATTCCCCAACATGTCGAGCTATGCCCAGGGCTTTGCCACCAACATTACCTTCTCCGAAGGCATCGGATTTCTAACGAAGGACAAGCCCGGCGCAGACGCACCGTTTATGGTGGCCGCTCACGAAGCCGCTCATCAGTGGTGGGGCAACATCCTGGTTCCGGGACAGGGACCCGGCGGAAATATCCTCAGCGAGGGCATGGCCCACTTTTCCACGGGACTGCTCTTTGACCAGGTCAAGGGTGAACGCGCCCGCATCGACTTTTTCAAACTGATCGAGGATCAATACGGCAACCGCCGCAGTGTCGACAGCGAACGACCATTGGTCAAAATCGATGGCAGCCGGGATGGCGACACAACGGTCACCTATGACAAGGGCGGCTGGGTGTTCTGGATGCTGCTCAACCACATGGGCCGCACTGAAAATCTGCAAGGCATTCAGTCCTTCATCAAAAAGTACAGCGAATCCAAAGACGACTATCCCGTATTGCAGGATTTCGTGAACCACATGCGTCCTTACGCCAAAGACGAACAGGCCTACAACGATTTCGTCGATCAATGGTTCTTTGATGTCGTCGTACCGCAATACGGGTTTTTCGATGTCGATGCGGCACAACAGGGTGACCAATGGGTGGTGACCGGATCCGTAAAGAACATTGGCACGGGAACGATGCCGCTGGAGATTTGCGCAGCGGTCAACGATCGATTCATCGAAAACGAACCAAACCAGGACTATCAGGACGCACGCACCACGGTGACTTTGGGAGCTGACGAATCCGTCGAATTCGAAATCCGCTGTGAATTCGAACCCGATCGTGTGCTGGTCGATCCGGATGCCAAAGTCCTGCAGTTGAAACGCAAGATGGCCATCCACGAGTTTTGATCGCAGATCGGGCCCGGGTCGGTCCTTCCGCTTCCTTGACGGCACCACCGCTGCAACCGGCGGAAGTATCCAATATACTCCGCAATGACTCTGGAAGTCGTTTCAAACCAGTTTCCTCCGGTAGCCCGGTCTCTCTGAGAGTCCGGGAAAACAGAGCAATACGAGTCCCGGCGCGCCGGGACTCGCCTACTGTTCTGAAACCACCTCTTGTGAGTGCATTGCGGTTTTTTTGCGTCTGGAATGAAATGCCTGTAAAACCTGGACTGGTCGTCAAACACGCCAACGGTCACTATCCCATTTTTCTGGAATCGGGACTGTGCGAGCGCGCGGGTACCCACATCGAGGTGCTCTCGGGTGCGGGACGCCTGGTCGTGATCAGCGACAGCAACGTGCTGAAGCTGTACGGCGAGTGCTTTCTCAAGAGTTGCGAATCCGACCCCGTCGTGCTGGAAATCGCACCGGGCGAAACCTCCAAGTCCCTTGAGCAATACTCCAGGATATGCAACCGGCTGATCGACGAGTCGCTGGGGCGACGTACATTGATTGTGGCTCTCGGTGGCGGTGTGATTGGCGACCTGGCTGGTTTCGTGGCGGCAACTTACTTGCGCGGAGTGCGCGTCATTCAGGTGCCCACGACATTGCTCTCGCAGGTGGACAGCAGTGTCGGTGGCAAGACAGCCATCAACCTGCCTCAAGCCAAAAACTGCATCGGCGCTTTCTGGCAACCCCAGGCCGTCTACATCGATCCGGCGGTACTGAAAACACTGGAGCCAAAGGAATACACCTCGGGACTGGCTGAAGTGGTCAAGATGGCTGTGATTCTGGATGAGGAGATGTTCGAGTTTCTGGAGTCCAGTACTGAAGCGGTCAACGAACAGGATTTGCCAACCCTCGAGCGATTGATCCTGCGTTGCTGTCAGCTCAAGGCCGAAGTCGTAGAGGAAGATGAACGGGAAACCAGCGGCCGGCGTGTCATTCTCAATTACGGTCACACATTTGGGCACGCGATTGAAACCGTATTTGGTTTAGGCACCTGCCCGCACGGGCATGCCGTTGCCATGGGCATGCATGCCGCGGCCTGTTTGGCGCGGTTGCTGGACCTCGTGGATGATGATTTTGTGGATCGCCAGTTTCGATTGCTGAGCAACCTGAATATTCCCGCCCGTTTCCCACCCGATCGGCACGAGGAATTGTGGGAGACCATGCAACGCGACAAGAAGGCTGCGGCCGGGCAGGTGCGTTTTGTGCTGCCTGACCGAATAGGCCATGTCGAGTTGGTCGATTCGGTTGACCCCGGTCTGGTCATGCAAGCGATGCAACAGGCCAGTGCAGAATGCCCGGTATAACGGTGCTGGCTCACGCTGACCGTCCACTCGAAAACCGGCGGCAAAACTGGTAGGTTCAACAGCGTTGAAACAGGAGTCTGACCATTGGCCAAGGAAGCCAGACAGCCGAATGACGGGCACTAAACCATCAACCTGTGACGTTAACGTGGCCGATCCACTGGAAGCCGCCTTGTGTCTGGCATTGACCCCCGGCATCGGACCACGCACGTATCAAACGCTCGTCGATTCGCTGGGCAGCCCACGTCAGGTTCTCGAGGCGGCTCCTTCGATGCTGCGTGAAATCCCCGGCGTCGGTTCCAAACTGGCTGCGGCGATCTCGACGGCCACGACCGCAGTCGACATCTCCGGCGAACTTGGCCGTTGTCATGATCACAAGATTGACTTACTGACGATAAGCAGTGACGAGTACCCGGTACGGCTGGCCGAAATCGAAGACGCGCCCGCCATCCTGTATTGTCGCGGCGATTTGTTGCCACGCGACGACCTCGCAATCGCTATCGTGGGCACGCGTCACGCCACCAGTTACGGTTTGCGGCAAGCGGAACGGCTGGCTCGCGGTCTTGCGCTGGCCGGCTTTACGATCGTTTCCGGAATGGCGCGAGGCGTGGACGCCGCCGCGCATCGTGGCGCTCTGGCGGCCAGTGGACGGACACTGGCAGTGTTGGGCTCGGGACTGCTGAACCTGTATCCGCCCGAACATGGCGAGCTGTCTCTGGAGATTGCGGCCAGCGGTGCCGTGCTCAGCGAATATCCTACGCTGCAGTCGCCCAAAAGCGGCGCTTTCCCGCAACGCAATCGCATCGTCACGGGATTGAGTCTCGGAGTAATTGTGGTGGAGGCAGCGGAACGATCCGGTGCCTTGATTTCGGCCCGTCACGCCATGGAACAAAATCGCGAAGTGTTTGCCGTGCCCGGTCAGATCGACAATCGCATGGCCGCCGGATGTCACGGGCTCATACGCGACGGCGCAACCCTCGTGCAATCCGTCGATGACGTGCTCGAGCAACTTGGTCCGCTGGCCACGCCGGCAACGGGTGCCGGGCAGCAAACGATTCGCAATCCTGCCGAATTGCAGCTCAATGATCAGGAACAGGCCGTGTTGCAGGCGATTCAGCCGGAGCCCACCGAGATCGATCAGATCGTTGCGGCGACAGGCTTGCCCGTGCATCGCGTACTGGCCACGATCAGCGTGCTGGAAATGCGGCATCTGGTGCGGCGGGTGAGCGGAACCGCTCTGTGCCGCAACTAGACTTGTCCCGCAGTTTGGCATGGCGTGTAACTGAGCCGACGGCGCTAGCCGAGGGTTTTGCGATTTCCGGCACTTTTCGCCACAGCACCCGACGCTAGCGCGTTCGGCTCATAATTGCGGTACAGACCTGGTCAGCGAGGATGTCGGCCTTGCTTCTGCACTTGATCATTGTGAAAACGGCGACAGGGAATAGAATAAACCAACTTGTTCACTAATTGTTCCAGCTACAAATCGCGAAGCCATTATGTCGACAACCGAACAATCCACCGTACTGACCGCCCAACAACTGCACAATGATCCGCGAATCGCCGAGGCGCGGAAACTGGTGCTGGAAGCTCTGGCCGAGCACACGGCCAAAATTGACCACGTGCGTCCCGCTGACCCTGCGTTGACCGACTCCTACGAGAAGATGCTCGCCGAGTACGGACAAATGCGTGGCGGCAATCTGTATTTTCCGTATCTGGGCAGCGGGATCGGCAACGGTCCTTACGTGGAACTGGCTGACGGCAGCGTCAAACTCGATTTCATCACCGGCATCGGTGTGCATGGTTTTGGGCACAGCGATCCGCGAATTGTATCGGCCGGTTTTGATGCGGCTCTCAATGACACCGTGATGCACGGCAACCTGCAGCAAGGCACGATCAGCGTTGACTTCGTGAAAACCATGCTGGATATTGCCAATGAGTCGGGTGCCGGCCTCGATCACTGCTTTTTGTCAACCAGCGGGGCGATGGCGAACGAGAATGCCCTGAAGATGGCATTTCAAAAGCACCATCCTGCCACCCGCACGATCTCCTTCGAACGTTGCTTTGCGGGCCGCACGATCTCACTGGCCCAGGTCACCGACAAGGCCAAGTATCGTGAAGGCCTGCCCAAAGCGCTCGATGTGGACCTGATTCCGTTCTACGATCACAACGATCCGGAAGGCAGCACGCGTCGCAGTGTGCAGGCCCTGCGGCACCACGCCAATCGCTTCCCGGGCCAGCACGCCAATATCTGGATGGAACTGGTGCAAGGTGAAGGCGGCTATTACCCGGGCAGCAAGGAATTTTTCCGCGCCGTGATCGGCGAGGCCAAAAAACACGATATGGCTATCATCGCAGACGAAGTGCAATCCTTCTCACGTACCACACGACCGTTTGCATTCCAGCATTTCGAGCTGGACGACCTGGTCGATATGGTCACGGTCGGCAAGATCACTCAGGTCTGCTGTACCTTCTATCGCGACTCGTACAAACCGCGACCGGGACTGATTAGTCAAACGTTTACCGGCAGCTCGTGGGCCATCCTCGCCGGCCAGACGATCGTCGAAGGTCTGGTTAATGGCGGGCATTACGGTCCCGATGGCAGGAACGTCCAGCTGCACAATTACTTCGTGGCCGGACTTGAAAAAATCGGCAAGAAACATCCGGGCAGTCTGCATGGTCCGTGGGGCATCGGCGGCATGGTCGGTCTGACGCCGTTTGACGGCAAGTTCGAACAGGCCAGAGATCTGGTTCTGAAGATGTATGATGCCGGCCTGATGTCCTTTATGGCCGGTGCCAACCCTGCACGCGTGCGATTCCTCATGCCGCTGGGCTGCGTCCAGGAATTCCACATCGACAACGCACTGGAAATCATTGAACAGTCCGTTGCGGAGCTGGCAGCCTCTGCCTGACAAACATGCTGGTTGTTCGACCCGCAAGGATTGAAGACGTCGATCCGCTGTTTGAACTGGTCCAGCTGTCGGAGCTGGGCCTGTCAACGCTAAAGATCTCACGCGATCGCTTGCAGGAACGTGTTGAGGAATCGGTACGTGTGTTTTTTCGCGAGACCGCCCGGCCGCAGGGCCAGCCCTATGTGTTCGTGATGGAGGATCTCGCGCACGGCAAGATCGTGGGCACCAGCGCGGTGTATTCCAAAGTCGGCGGGTTTCAGCCGTTCTATTCGTACGAAATCAAATCGGTCGTCAAAAAGTCGGAGGCTCTGGGAGTCGAAAAGGAGATTCAGTATCTGGACCTGCACACGACGCACGACGGTCCTACCGAGATCGGCTCCCTGTTTCTGTCACCCGATTACTGGGGTGGCGGTCACGGCCGCTTGTTGTCGCTGTCCCGATTTTTGTTTATGGCCGAATTCCTCGAGCGATTCGAGTCGGAAACGATCGCAGAAATGAGGGGCATTGTGCACAAGGACGGGCATTGTCCGTTGTGGGATGCCATCGGATCACATTTTTTTCAGGTCGGTTATCCGCGAGCCGAAACGCAAACGTTGGAAGACAAACGTTTCATCGCCAAGATGATGCCACAGCATCCGATCTACATTCCCTTGTTGCCCCAGGAAGCCCAGGATGCGCTGGGCAAAGTGCACGAAAAAACCATGCCGGCCCTGGTGCTGCTGGAACAGGAAGGATTTGAGTTCCACAACTTCGTCGACATCTTTGATGGCGGGCCCACACTGCATTGCGAAACGGCCGGGATCCGCAGCGTGCGAGACAGCCGACTGCTGGAGGTGTCTGCGATCAACGAACAGGTCGATGGCGATATGTGGCTGATCTCCAATGCCCGGCTCGATTTCCGGTGCACACTTGGTCGCGCTCACATCGCCGGTGATTCCATTGAGATCGACAATGTCACCGCCCTGGGGCTGGGCCGCAAGGTCGGCGATCGCGTCCGCGCCGTCCGGCCCCGCGCCGAAAAAAGCCTTGACGAGTAATCAACCCGGTCACCTGTGGCGAATCCATTGCGTTGGGCACTGGGTGACTTCGAAGGCAAGGAGGACTCGTAACCTCGTTCCCCACAGTTGGACCGGAATGAGGTCTTAAAACCGTGTGAGAGCGCAGGTTGGAATGCGGTCGCTTCAGGATATGTCGTGGCTGGCTATTGCCCCGTCTTCAGATCGTCCTCTGTCAAGTTGTTCTCCTCCATGAACTTCTTCAACCAGCGCTGATCCACGTCACTGGTGTCGAACTTGCCGTCCAGAATGAACTGGGTGTATTCGGACTTTCGCGTACGATCCGGTGGCGGGGCCTGGTTAGGGCCGGGAACATCCCAGGCGGCATCCGGCGAAACGGCCATTCGCTCCGTGATGTTGTCTTTCGTGATATTCCAAACCATCATGTCATCGGCCATCGAGAGAGGGCCGTCGTAGGTCTCGCGAATGCCATCGTACACCTGGTACCGCGTGTCCTCGTCATTGAAGAAGTGATAAGCAACCGCGTGACGAGGCTTGACCGTACTCATGATCTTTCCGAAGGCCTGCGCTGACGTGTGGAAGGTGAGATTGATCCGTGCGGCCAACTGCGCCGGCTGGCCGTACTTTTCCATCATCGTATTCGAAGTCAGCCAGGCTTCGTGAATCGCGAAATCGGCAGAGTGCGCGTATTCGACATACCATTTGTTGGGTGCGGTGTCGCCGCCGATCGCGATCTTGAAACCGTTCCATTCCAGGGAATAGCCTACGGGCCCGTCACCGGTATGAATGGTTGGGAAGGAACGAATCGTCACCCCCTTCTCCTCGTAGACGACCTGGTTAAGGCCCTTGTAATCGAACTCGTGAATGTTGATGGCCCCGGGACCGGGAGCGATCGTTACGGCACGGGTCATGTAGTCCCAGTTGTATGCCTTCAGCAGATGCTCGACGGCGTACCGCGTACCCATATCCTCCCGGCTGCCACTCGGACCCCAAACTTCCAGCGGTACGGTTCTCCCGGCCGTCCAGCCGCCAGCCCACAACGACACAAGATCACCCCAATGGTCAGTGTGCAAGTGGGTCAGGAATACCTTTGTCAAATAGTCCGAGGGGATCATTAACGACTGAATGTTCGCGTGGGATCCCGATCCAATATCAAACAGGAATTTCTGCCCATCTCCGAGCTCAACGAGAAAGCAAGTCGCTGCCTGACTCCGTCGAGCACTCGGCATCCCCGTACCACAGGCGATTACGCGAATCTCGTCTGGCGTCAACGCTTCCGTGCCAGGGTAATACACGTATCGATCGGGCGCCGTACCGGTAGGCGATTTCACGACATTGCTTCTCAAGTCCTGTTCCTGACCTGCCGGTCGATCAGGCGAAGCTGCCTGCTGCGTTGGATCGGCATTGCGATCAAGCACTTCCGTTGCGTCCGCCATCGATACGATGGGGGCCTTGAATTGAGCCACAACATAGCCAATGACCATGCCGATGACCAGAACACCGAGAAAACCCAGGCGAATTGATGATGACTTTTTTGACATTTGGTTTTTCCCGATCCAGATGTTAATGGAGTGCAAAGTTCCAGCATAACATGCCATACAGTCCCACTGTTGGTTTGGCAGAGGGGCATTGCAATACGAGCACGAAACGCAAGCGAGTGGTTATGAAAATGCGGCATTTTGTTCCCTCCTCAAACCACTCGCTTGCGCTTCGGGCTTGTATGGGGAACAGCCGACTCATGTCGATTACAAATGCAAGTAATCATGTCTTCAATTTGCCCTCGACAAGTGCTCGTTTTACCGACTTCAAAAGGGGCTCGTTGGCTCGCCCACTACGGGAAAGCTCGGTTCTCAACAACGACTTTGCCCATCGCTTGTCGGCTTTCCAGTCGTGAATGTGCCTGCCCAACTTCGTCGAGCGAAAACTGGCTCTCATCCAGTACAGGCTTTAATCCGCCAGACTCGGCAATTTGTGCCACGTTTCGCAAAATCTCTGCATGTTCCTGGCGTTTGAAGTTATGCAGCATCGGAATGAGCATAAACACGACATGCAACGACAATCCCTTAAAGTGAGCCAACGTTAAATCCAGCTCACACATCGAAACGGTTGTCGCAACCTGGCCATTAAGTGCCGCCGCTTCAAATGAATTCAGGATGTTCGCTCCGCCCACCGAGTCGAACACGACATCAAAGCCGGCACCATCTGTATGTTTCGCAACGTAGTCGGCGACCGATTCCGTTTTGTAATTAATGGCCGTCGCACCCAGTTGCCCGATTACTGCCATTTGCTGATCGCCGCCACCAGTCGAATACACATCAGCACCAAAATGTCTGGCAAGCTGCACGGCAACATGACCAACGCCACCCGAGCCGCCATGCACGAGAACTTTTTGACCTTGCTTGACTCCTGCGCGGATCAGACCTTCATAGGCGGTAATGGCAACCAGCGGTAACGCGGCGGCTTCTCGCATTGACAGGTTTTTGGGCTTATGAGCAATCAAGTTGCTGTCGGCCACGATGTACTCGGCCAATGTGCCGGGTAAATCGGCCAGACCACCTGCACAACCATAGACTTCGTCGCCCACTGAGTAGCCTTCGACGCCATCGCCAACGGCTTCAACCGTTCCGGCAAAGTCCATTCCCAAAATCGCCGGAGTGTCGGGAGACAATGGCAAGTCCTTGCCCATTTGGCGGATCATGGTATCAACCGTGTTGACACTTGATGCCGCGATCTTTACCAAAACATGACCGTCTTTGACTTCCGGTGTCTCAACATCCGCAGCTTCAAAAACTGCGTCGTCGCCGTAGGCGTTGATAAGCATTGCTTTCATTTTGTTTTCCTTCTTCTCGTCGTTGATTGTTAATTGAATGTAGTGGACGAGGCCACGAGTCCTGCTTAGAAAAAGTCAAACACGTACGAAAGAGAAAGTGCAACCGGTAGCGATCGAATGTCTAATTTGTCAGTGGCTTGTTACAGGGACTCGTGGCCTCGTCCACTCCGTAGATCATGGTGACGCCCTCCCGGCCCGCTAACCAGCTACGATACCTGACCGGCAAGAAAACAGGCCAGGGCTGCGGTGCGCCGTCGCAGGCTGTCCAGACTGCACCATTCCTGGGGATTGTGCATGAACTTGCCGTACGGTCCCAGGCCGTCAATCGTGGGAACGCCCTGGGCAGCGAAGTTGTTGGCATCCGATCCGCCACCCTGCATGGGCGCCGGTCCGCCGCCCAGTCCCGTTTTGGCCGCGACGGCTTCATAGTCTTCGCGCAAACGCTCGCTGGCAGCCGTGGTCTCCATCGGTGGCCGTAGAACGCCGCCCTCCAGAACAAACCTGGTTTCGCGAATGTGTGCGGACAACTGATCGGCACCGACAAACGACCACGTTGAAATCTGCTTCAGTGTGCTTTCCACATGTCGGGCCTGCTCCATCGTCGAAATCCGAACATCGATGACGCATTCGGCTTTGCCGGGCACAGTATTCTTGGCGGTACCACCGGATACGATCCCCACATTGATCGTTGTGCCGAGATCGTAGTCAGTCAGTGATTCGATGTGTGGAATCGCCAGGGCCAGTGCGTGAATGGCGTTCACGCCGGAGGCGTGCTCATTGCCGGCATGCGCCTCGCGGCCTTCGGCGATCAACGTAAACGTGCCTGTTCCCTTGCGCGCGGTGATCACGCGATCTTCATCGCGTCCCGCCTCAAACACCAGTGCCATCGTGGTCCGCGTCGCCACCTCAGCCAGCAGCGTGCGACTGCTGGGTGATCCGACTTCCTCATCCGTGTTGCATACGAAACGCAGCTTGAGCCGCGAAAACACATCGGGCGCGACATCGGCCACCGCGCGCAAGCCAAACAGTATGACGGTCAATCCGGATTTCATGTCCAGCACGCCCGGTCCAAACACATGGTCGCCTCGCGAAGGCGCATCGGGTACCGCGCGTTGAAATCCGAGGAACCCCTGGCTGCTCGGATA
>CAMYKF010000616.1 GCA_947258905.1 uncultured Pirellulaceae bacterium
CAACCAGTCAGACCGCGGAAACTGGCACCAGATCGAGGCGATCGGCAACGAATTCCGGGTCTCATAATCCTCGATCGTGGGTCTTTCGCCCCGTTGATGCCGGTGCATGCTTGAGGCCGCGATTGAATATGCCAATCAGGGACTGTCTTATCGAGAATCGGACAACGATCCGAATAACGAGGGATTCCTGCGTTGCCAGGCGGCTTTGGGAGCCGCGTTTGCCGCTCAGGAGGAATGGGACCGGGCCGAGCCGTTGTTGATCGAGGCCGTCGGCGGCCTGCGCGAACAGATGCCCGAGGAGATGGCGGGCAATCGCTGGTACACCGTCCGTGCCTGCGAGTGGTTAATCGACTGTTACCTGCAACAGGGTAAAATTGACGAAGCGGATCACCGGCAAAGCGAACTTGCCGCCATTCGGCAAACAATGCTGATTTGTTGAGCGAGGAAGTTCAGCAGTGATTCGGCCACGACGATTCATCCATTTTGAACAACATTTATTTACGAGGCAGCAATTATGAAGAGACTGGACTGGAGCTATCACCGGCCTGGCTGAAAGACGTGCGGGAAAGCGCAAGAGTTTCTTGCCGACGCTGGAATTGAGCCCCAACAGGAAGTGAATGCCAAAAAGGAGACGTTCGGCGAGCGCGAAGCGCTCAAGCTGGCGGGCACTGTAAACGACATTTACGCCGCCAGGGGCAAAAAGATCGTTCACGTCAATGTGAAGAAGGACAAGCCGTCCGCAGCAGATTTGAAAAAGGTGCTGCTGGGCCCCACAGGCAATTTACGTGCACCGACGATGCGTGTCGGCAAAACTTTGCTGGTTGGGTTTAACGCCGAGACTTACGCGACCGTTTTCGGTCTTGGCTAGGAGCAGGTAAACGTAGCGGTGGCTTCCAGCCGCCGACACAGGAAGCACGACGGCGGCTGGAAGCCACCGTGACGGCCTTCCTGCTCTACTCGCCGCGGATGCAGTACAACTTGTTCGCACCGCGGATCAGCAGCGAGTTCCCGGCAACGGCCGGCGTTGACCAAAAAAGGTCATTGTCGATTTGATTCGTGCCGACGATGCTCAACTCGGGACCAACCTGCAGCACCAGCGTCTTGCCGCTTTCGTCCATCATGAACACGCGGTCGCCAGCGGCCCACAACGACGCTGCCATGGAGCCAAACTCAAGCCTTTCCTTGAAAGCAACTTCTCCATCGGCCGTGGAATAGCAGGTGAGTATGCCCCGGCCTGGCACGTAAAGATAGCCGTTTGTCGCAACTGGTGACGCCATGCCCGGGCCCGCCTGCATCCGTGACCATGACAGATTATCCATCACCGCATCGGCCTCGAATTTGTGCTTACCCGACATGCCCCTGCTGACGGCCAACAAGGGACCGCTGCTCCTCGGTCCGCTGTTGCCAAAATACACGTGATCCTGATCCGTCGCAGGAGACGCACTGAACGACATACCAATACCGGTGATGGTCCACAGTTCCTCTCCCGTATCAGGATCGTAGGAAGTGACGAACCCCGAGCCGCAAGCGATCAGTTCGCTGCGCTCCCCATCACTCCAATACAGTGGCGTGGACCAAGATGTCCTGCTTTCACGATCCTTTTTCCAGACTTGCTCGCCGGTCTCTGCGTTGAAGGCTGCCACGAAGGAGTTTTCGTCATTATCCGATTGCACAAACACCTTGCCATTGCCAACGCTTAGTGAACTGCCGGTACCAAAGCCATTCCCGCTTGGGTAGGCTCCGACATCCTGTTGCCACAATTTGTTGCCTTGCAGGTCCAGAGCAGCGACGATGCCCACGGGTGCGAAGTAGACAAACACGCGCTCCCCATCGGTCGCCGGTGACTCCGTGGCGTATGTATTGGATCCGTGAATTGGAAATTCGGGCTGTTGCTCCACCACTGTGTGTTCCCAGATAGTGGAACCGTCAGACAGATTGAGGCATATGACCTGGAACCCAAGCGGTCCTTCGGGCTGCTTGGGACGCATATCGGTAACGCCTTGCCGAAATCCAAACGGCTTGTTGGCTCCCTCGGCTGTCGTCAGGAAGACCCGATCGCCCGTGACGATCGGCGACGACCAGCCGCCACCGGGCACTTCCACGCTCCACGCCATATTCGTTTCGGTGTCCCAGGCCTGCGGATGCTCAAGGTTTTCCAGAACGCCATTGCCATCCGGACCACGAAACTGGGGCCAGTCCTGGGCATGTGAGAACCCCATCGTCACCGAT
>CAMYKF010000617.1 GCA_947258905.1 uncultured Pirellulaceae bacterium
ACAGAAAATTCCGGAAAACGAATCGCCGTCGTCATCGGTGCCGCTCACAGCTATTTCCTGCTTGATGGATTGGCTTCGGAGCCGAATATCAAGGTGGTGCGAGCCGATCAGTTTCTTCCGTTGGCCGGCGCGGAGGTCAAATCGGCTACGCAGCCGCTCGATTATTTGCATGCGTTACATCCTTTGAATCTGAATGCCTTGCCTGCCCAAGAACTGCGTCGTTTGAAGTCGTTGCTCGATCAACTGCAAGAAGAAAAGGATTTCCGGGGCGACTACCAGTTGTTTCTTGGCAAGTACCTGTTGCAGGAGAGGAAGCCGAAGGAGGCTTTGGCCGCCTTTGAGGCGCTAGGTGCATTTAATCCCGACGTGAAATCGAAATTCGACGAACGGATCAAGCTGTTTGAAACCGGGCTGGTTTATACGGCCGTCGCTTTGTTTCAATCCGGTGATCGAGCCACAGCGGTGGAACGTCTGCAAAATGCACTCCGTGATGAGAAGCTTCAGGTTGAAACCAGAAACTGGGCACAACAGGTTTTGAGGATGATCCAGCAATCAACGGGACATACTTTTGAACGATAAACAGTTAAATGAACCGGCCGTTCGCGCAGCGCTTGCTCAATTGCAGGATCCCGAGACTGGACAAAAACTTAAGCCCGAAAAACAGGTTGGTGAGATCACGATTGATGAGGGTGCAGTTAACTGTGTTGTTCGGATCACGTCACATGCCTGGCCGATCAAGGACGATTTTTCGACTGTGGCCGCCGATGCGATCAGGAACGAGTTTCCAGATGTTCAGCAAGTTGATATAAGCATCGAGTCCCTGGAACGCACAACGATGCCCAAGGGAGAGGTCGGATTAACTGCAAAAAGTATTATCGCCGTTGGCTCAGGCAAAGGAGGAGTCGGCAAAAGCACCGTGGCCACGTCGATCGTGTTGACGCTTGCAAAAATGGGTTGCAAGGTTGGTCTGCTGGACGCCGACGTTTACGGTCCCAGCGTACCGCATCTATTGGGATTGGACGCTCGTGTGGAAATCTACGATGGCAAAATGCAGCCCGTGACGTACGAGGATGTACCCGTCATGTCGATGGGTTTCATGGTGAAACCCGATGAAGCGGTTATCTGGCGTGGCCCCATGTTGCACGGTTCGATCAGCCAATTGCTGCGGGACACCGACTGGGGCGATCTGGACTATTTGATTGTGGATATGCCACCCGGGACCGGTGACGTCGCGTTGTCCCTTTCGCAGCTTCTTCCGATGACGGGCGGAATCATTGTCTGCACGCCCCAGCAAGTTGCCCTGCTGGACGCGGTCAAAGCAATCTCAATGTTCCGGAGTATTGGCATTCCGGTTGTCGGCATGATCGAAAACATGAGCGGCTTTATTTGCCCTGGATGTAACCATCGCTACGATATATTTGGCCATGGAGGGGCGCGGAAAAAGGCTGAGGAACTTGACGTTCCATTTCTGGGTGAGATTCCGTTGAATATGCAGATTCAACAACAGTCCGATGTCGGCAACCTCAGTGATTCTTTGGAGGATCCCATCTGTGCCAAGGCAATGAATCAGATCGCGTACAATCTGGTCCGCTACCTGAGCCAGCAAGCGGCCGCAACTCCGCGAACCGTCTCGCTACCAGTGATCTGATCAACGGCGGCTTTGGAGCCGGCGACGATGGCAAAATTTGAGAAAGATGCTCCAGCCTCATTCCTGAGACGTGTACGAGGATTACTTGGGCTGTTTCCTCTGACGCGAATAGGTCGACGATTTGGCATCGTTTGCATAGGTCGCCACATAATGTGCAAGTTCGACCATGTTGCTGACCTGCATTTTCTTGAGAATATTCCAACGATGATAGTCGACCGTTTTGGTGCTGATTCCCAGGGCCGACGCGATCCTTTTGGTGTTCTCCCCGGCGAAAAACAGCTCCATGATTTCCGTCTCGCGCTGGGAAAGTGACGCTAAACGTGAGTGAGCTTGTTCGCTTTCGGCTAACAGGCCTTGCTGATCTAGGTTCTGATAGAGTGCCTGTTGAATTAGATCAACCATTTTCTGCCGGCTATGCGGCTTTTCAATGAAGTCCAGAGCACCGGCCTTCATGGCTCTCACCGCCAGCGCAACTTCTCCGTAGGCCGTCATGACAATGGTGGGGATCAAAATCCCCTCTGCTCGCAGCTTTTCCAAGAATTCGACGCCGTTGAGCTTTGGCAAACAAACATCCAGCAATA
>CAMYKF010000618.1 GCA_947258905.1 uncultured Pirellulaceae bacterium
GCTCGGCGACATGTGCGACGAGATTCAGAAGCTGGAGTTTTTTTTGCCAACCGACGATCTGGAGGCGTTTGGCGTTGATCTGTCCAGGCACAATCCGCTACGTCCGGAGAAGTCGCTGTTGCGCCTGATTCGCCTGCAAGTCGAGCGAATTGAGAAGCTGTTTGCTGACGGCGGGCAGGTCGTGAGTTACTTGTCCCTGGATGGACAACGCACCATGAAGTCACTGATCTCGGTATGTTGGCAACTGTTGATGAAGATCAAGCTGCAACCGGAGCAGGTGTTGCAAACCAAGGTGGCATTGAGCCCCGCCGAATTGCGGCGATTCAAGTTCAAACATGTGATGGGACTCGAGGGCGGCGTGCCCGTCCTGCCCGGAGATGGCCACGACTACGGTCACTAGTTGCTGATTACATCATCCGGAGCCCCGAACGCAGCCGCAGCCGCAGCCGTCAGCGGTTTCTGCACGTCTGCGACGCCTCTGGCAACTATTTGCGTCATGGGCCCGGGCCGCGGTCCGCGTTTCGCCGGGCCCTGCCCTATCGCGCGTTTGTGGAGCAGGTGGTGCTGACTCCGGAGCACTTGCAGGGCGCCGAGTCAATCTGCATTGGATTCTGGTCGCACGAAATATTTGGTGCCCAGGTCCGGCACCCGACCGCCGAGTTGGACAATTTTCGACTCCAGATCATCCGTCTGGATGAACTGGGCGAGTCGCAAGTCGGATCGGCAATCGAAACAGAACCTCGCTAGTGGCCTGTTCGCGCGGCGGATTTTCACTCCGTATCGTGCAGCCCCACCATCCTCAGCAATTTCAGGGCGTTGGTTGTTGTGGCGATGCCGTCCCGCACGCGATAGTCGAAGGTCATGATTTCGCGGCCGTTTTCGGTGGAGAAGGACTCGCGAAAATGAACGGGCCGGCAGGCGGCGGCCAGTTCGCCAGCGCGCCCCAGTTCCAGATCGTGCGTCGACACGGCGCCAATCGCCTGGTGATCGATGAGATGGCGAATCACGCGTGCGACCGCGATGTGCCGTTCGCGGGAGTTGGTGCCCTGCAGGATTTCATCCAGCAAAAACAGCACTGTGACGTCATTGCGAGTCTCATAGTCGCGAGCAATATCGACAATCTGTTTGAGGCGTTTCAACTCAGCCATGAAAAACGAAACGCCGTCGGCCAGGGAATCCTGAATCCGCATGCTGGTTTCGATACGCATGGGCGAACAACTCATGGCCCGGGCACAAACCGGTGCGCCCAGGTGCGCCAGCACCATGTTCATGCCGATGGATCGCAACAACGTACTCTTGCCGGACATATTCGAACCGGTAACCAGCAGCACGCTGCCGCACGGACCGACTTGTACATCATTGTCGACTCGCTGTTCGTGATTCAGCAGCGGATGGCCCAGGGCCTGGCACTTGATGCAGGCCTGTTGCCGGGGCTGGCTGGTCACCTCGGGATAGACCCAATCGGCATGATCTTCCGCGAACTGGGACAGCGACGCGAGGACTTCCCATTGCCCCAGTACTTCGAACCAGCGACGCACATGATGACCGTGCAGTGTTTTCCAGCGTTGCAACTGCCGGATGATATGAAAGTCCCACAGGAAACCAAATTGCAACAGCAAATAGACGATGAACAGAATGCCGTGTCGTCGCAGGTTGGCTCGCCAGGCGATCTTGCCGAGACTGCTGGTGGCGGCCAGCACGTCACCGTGATCAGTGAACAGTTCCTGTTGCAGACGCTGCAACAACTGGCTTTCAAACGATTCGTCGCGAATCATGCGAAACACATCGTCGTAGTGGCTGACTTCATGATGCCGTGAAGACACCTGATTGAAAATGGCATGAATGCGGCCGGCAAAGATGACGGTCATGAAGAAGTTGATAGCCAGCAAGGCCAGCACAACTGGTCCGGCGATCGTGACAGGAATCAGCCCGCTCACCCAGCCAATCAAACCAGCGGCCGTGAGCAAGGCCAGGATGCGAGCCAGCCACGTCAACACGCCACGTCGATCATATTCCACGGGTGCTTCGCACCATTGCATCAGCGTCTCCGGTCCCCCGTCTCCGGCCGACAACAGATGGCAGGAGAACCTCAGGCGATCCCGGAATTCCGGGCGGGCCTGCAACTCCTGGACGGCCGCCTGTCGCAGATCGACTTCCTCGGCCGTGGGGACACTGAGAATCCAGTCGCGAAACAGTTCGATACCCAGCGGCGTCTCCACGCCGCCGACCATCTGAAACAGCGAGGACCTTCCGAACAGGTCCAGGTCGTTATCGATGGCAGCGTGTTCCGGATCGATTTTGACGTCGACCTGTTTCAACTCGTCCCAGCGGCGTTGCAAGCGGGCGCGGGACCAGCGATACAACCGCCGCCAGATTCTGGTCTTGCGCAACTTGCTTTCGATGCCTTCATGAATAACAGCGACAACGAGGAAGCCGGCGAAGACGATTCCGGACAGAACAAACCACAGGTTTCGGGCGCCGGCCAGTGTGGAGAATCCGCAAATCAGCAGGGCCAGGGCAGCCAGAAACGTCAGGCCCCTGACGGCGGATAGCCGTTTCCAGCGCGCCAAAGCGGCCGCAATTTCTGCATCGAAGTCACGGATTTTCGTGTCGTACCACTCGATACGCTCACGGCTGGATGATGGATGATCGGTTGCCATTGCCCGTTAATCTGTTTGGCCGCAGCGGTTAAACAGTCAATTCCACTTGCTGCGGTGCCGACTCCCGATATCGCTCGACGATCGGGCGAATCAGCTTGTCGCAAAACTCGTCGACCTGCTCGGGCGCCCGGCCGGTAAATCCGCCCGCCGCCAGTACCTTGTCGAGATCAACACTCGCGAATGCGGGGTCGTTTGCCAGTCGTTGCAGCAGGTCATTGGGATGGCCCTGTTGCTTGACGGCCCGCCCGGCCTCCACGCTGTGTTGACGGATTTTTTCATGCAGTTCCTGGCGATCGCCGCCTGCCTCGACCGCGGCCATGAGAATATTCTCGGTTGCCATGAAGGGCAATTCCTCCGCCAGGTTTTTGGCAATCACCTGCTCGTACACGACCATGCCCTGAGAAATGTTGGACAACAGGATGAGGATGGCATCCACAGCCAGAAAAGCCTGAGGCATGACCAGTCGCCGGTTAGCGCTGTCGTCCAGCGTGCGTTCCATCCATTGCGTGGCCAGCGTGTTGGCCGGACTGCTTTGCAGGCTGATCACAAATCGTGCCAGGGCACAAATCCGCTCGGATCGCATCGGATTGCGTTTGTAGGGCATTGCGGAGGAACCGATCTGCGCGGACTCGAAAGGTTCTTCGAGTTCCTTGCGATGGGAAAGGATACGCAGGTCCGTGGCCATCTTGTGAGCTGATTGCGCGATTCCGGACAACACGTCCATGATGTGTACATCAACCTTGCGTGGATACGTCTGACCGGTCACGGCCCAGGTATGTTCAAAACCGATTTTGCCGGCGACCAGTTCGTCCAGCTGGCGGACCCTGTCGTGATCGTTGTTGAACAGTTTCAGAAAGCTGGCCTGGGTTCCCGTGGTGCCCTTGACGCCGCGGGCCCGTAATCCCGACATGCGGTGTTCCAGATCCTGCAGGTCGAGGATCAAGTCGTAGGCCCACAGGGTCGCCCGCTTGCCAATCGTCGTCGGCTGGGCGGGTTGCAGGTGCGTAAAACCCAGACAGGCCACATCGCGATTGGCAGCGGCGAATTTTCCCAGCTTGCCGATGATGTCAGCCAGGCGGGCGGCCACCAGTTGCAGTGCATCGCGATAAATCAACAGGTCGGCGTTGTCGGTGACAAAACAACTTGTAGCGCCGAGATGGATCACGGCTCGCGCCTCGGGACAGGCATCGCCAAAGGCATGCACGTGGGCCATCACATCGTGCCGCAGTTCGCGCTCATATCGGGCAGCCGCCTGCCAGTCGATTTCGTCGAGAGCGGCCCGCATTTCCTGCAGCTGTTGATCGGTAATGTCCAGTCCCAGTGCCTGTTGCGATTCGGCCAGTGCCAGCCACAAGCGTCGCCAGGTAGTGAACTTGTTCCGGGCCCCGAACAGCGTTGCCATCTGCGGCGAAGCGTATCGGGTGATCAACGGATTCTGATACCGGGATTCATCCATCGAGTAACGAACAGGGTAAAAACACCGTAGCGCGAGTGTCGCGTTGCTGGTTGATGCTTTCGGGAGATTTGCCTTGCGCTGATCTCAGGTTAGCAGGAACCCGGCAGGCATGACAGGTGCCCATGGTGTCCCACAGCACCGACGAGAAACACCTTGGGAACGCAAATGTCGCAGCGGACCGGACACCCAAAACGGGCAAAAAAGCCCGGCAATAGCGGGGAAAGCGTTCCAGACAATCTTTACGCTGCCATGTGTTTTTGGCTAAGATGACGAAGCGAGGCGACGCCCGATTATCCTGATTGTGTCAATTGCCGAATTTGCGTTGCTATCCACTCACCTTGCTGGTCGATGAACATCCAGACTAACTAGCACAAATCGAGAGAGTCGGATTCGCCATCCTGCCGACTCGGCGAAGGGAGATTGCTTTGAACAAGTTTCTGACCATGGGGCTTTCCGCTCTGACCTGTCTATTCTGGCTGCCAGTTCTGGCGGTAGCCCAGACCGAAACGCCCAGTGCCGGTGAAACCGAAACGCCTGCCAAAATCGAAATCGATCAGGTTGAGGAACCGACTGATGCGGATGCCGGCGGTGACGTGATCGTACCCAGCGAATTGGTGCTGCCCGCCAGCACTCGTGGCTGGATATCCGTTCCCGATTCTGATGCGCTCAAGGCCGCCATCGAAAGCACCCAGTTTGGCCAGATGATGGAAGATCCGGCCGTCAAGCCGTTTGTCGAGGATCTGGTTAAACAATTCCGCGCATGGCTGGACAAGGAAAATATTCGCTTCGGCATGACCGTCGAAGACATTGAGAATGTGAAGACGGGCGAAATCTGCCTGGCGGGTGTATTGAATGAACAAAGTGGCGAAGGCGATTCACTCGTCGATCACGCCGTCGTGTTGCTGGTTGATGTCAGCGAGTCAAAGGATCGCGCTGAGGAATTGCTGGTCAAGGTGGCTGAAGAGTTGACCAGTCGCGAGGCAACTCGCGAAGACATCGAGATCAATGGCGTTGCCGCCGCGAAATGGGCCTTCAAAAAGCCGCGCGGTTTGCGCAAAAAACAATACGCCTATCACGCGATTGTAGGCAAATGGCTGCTGGCCTGTGATAACGAAGCCGTATTCCGCGATGTGGTGCAGCGAATCGGCAAAGCGGCCGAAGCGGCGCCCACACTGTCCGAGAACCCGGCCTTTGCCACGATTCATGAACGTTGCCAGTTCGATCAGGAAGGCTACCCGTCGCACCTGCGCTGGTTCATCGAACCGTTTGGCTACATCGAACTGGCTCAGGCCATCGCCGATGCCCAGACACCGGGCGAGGGCCTGCGTAACGATTACGCCGAGAAATTCCACGACGAGGGCTTTTCGGCCATCAAGGGTGTGGGCGGAGTTGTGTCGGTGGCAACCGGCAAGCATGAAGCCGTGCATCGCACCTTTGTTTACGCTCCACCGGTTCTCGATGGCGACGAGCGCTACAACAGTGCGGCGGCCATGCTCGATTTCCGCAATCTCGAAGGCGACGTACTCGATCCACCGATGTGGGTTCCTGCCGGGGCTGCCGGCGTCGTGAACTTCACGTGGGATCTGTCCAAGGCCCTGCAAAAGGTGGGCAGCATCATCGATGCCACCGCCGGGACCCCCGGGTCATTCCAGCGGGCGCTGGACGGATTACGGGACGATGTCAACGGCCCGATGGTTGATGTGAGACTGCTGGTTTCACGGCTGAACAACCGTATCACCGTGACGTCGGTGACCCAGCAGCCGATTACTGAGGAAAGTGAGCGAATCGTCTTCGGGATTCGTATCGTCGACGGCCACGAGGAGTATGTTGCTGATTCCATTCACAGCCTGGTGCATGGCGACGCCGATGAAACCATTGAATACAACGGAGCAACCATTCTGGTCGTTGATACTGCGGAAGAAGATGACTTTGGCGATCTGGAACTGGAACTGGAAGCCGAATTTGCCGACCCGCTGGCTGACGTAGCCGAGGAAGAGGAAGAGGAATTCCAAAAACCCAAACCGTTGTTTGAAAAACGCGTGTTTGTGGTCAAGGGCGGATTCCTGCTGATCGGCAACAACGTCGAACAAGTCAAGTCAGTGGTGGATGGCATGTCGTCCCAGCCGGGACTGGAACTGGCCCAGGCCGAAGACTATCTGGCCGTCTCCGACGCACTGGCCGATCTGGCTGGCGATGCCGCTCCCAGTTTCCGTCATTTCGGTCGCCTCGACCTGACGTTGCGTACCAACTATGAAATGATGCGACTGGGCCGCATGCCGCAATCCAAGACGCTGCTGGCGGAAATCCTGAATCGTGCCTACACGCCCGAAGATGCCGACAACGACTTTGTGCGTGATCAGCATATTGCTGGCGACAAAATGCCCGCCGATTACGACGAGCATGTGGCCAAGTATCTTGGCCCCACCGGCATGGTGGTGCACTCGCTGGATGATGGCTGGCTGATTACCGGTTGCGTTTTGAAAAAGCCCGGTACGGTCAGCGAACTGAGCACGGGCACGGAAGCGGAACAGGTTGAGGAAGAAAAAGCCGATCAACCGGAAGAGGAAGTGGCTTCGGACAACGAGACCACGACTAACCGTCGCGAATAAAACGCCTCAGGTCATTTCGATCATCAGGCCCGGGACCATGTTACAAATGGTGCCGGGCCTGTTTTCTTTTTGGTTGCCTCCAGGGACGGCGCCGCCCTCGTGGCCTCTGGTGGTACGCTGAGTCGAGGCGTTTATTCTTCGACGTTCCAGCGTTTGTTGCTGCGCACGATTTTGGCCCAGTAGGGATGCTGGCGATCGCCGCGGGTGCGGACGTCTTCCAGCAACGTTTTGCGGCTGGGTACGACCTCTCCCTTGAACTTCCCCGACTGCCCGTCGATTTCCACATCGCGCGAGAAATCGACCAGTTCCGGCAGCAACCACAGCGTCGCATCACCGGCTGCGCCCCGCAAGTAAAACAGGTTGGGCCGGCTGTCCTTGACCTGCCCGGTGATTTCCCGGTCCCGCCGGTCCGCCGACCGCCAGTCCTCTTCGGGCAGCAGCATTTGCGGCAAGCCTGCCAGGTCCATTTCAAACCACCAGAAATAGTTGTCCCACGGCCGCATCGTGGAGCACTTGAACTGCCTGACATCGAACTGACGGCGTTGCGGCTCCATCCATTCAAAGAGCCGGGGAAGTTCATCGGCAAACATCTCCGTTCCGCGACCACGGTAATAGACAATCACTGTTTCAAAATCAGCCGACAACATCCGGGCATTCCACATCGTCGCATTGGCCCGCTTGGAATCAAAGTCACGACCACCGTTGACGAAATACCACGAAGAATGCAGGCGAGTGTTATCGCGGTAGTGATTGATGTATTTTCTGGCGCGTGCCGAGATGGGAATCACGCCCGTCCAGTGCTCCGGGTGCGCCTGTCCAATGTCCCACGCAGCGGTGGCACCCTCAAAGTGGCCGGAAAGAAACACACGATCGGTATCGATGGAAAAACGGCGTGTTGCGTCCCGCAGGCTGGACAATACAACCGCATGCTCGCGGGCCGAGAATTGATAAGTCGCCTGAGTCGGTTTCATCCAATCCGGTGCAATGACGATATAGCCATGGCGGGCGGCGTGTCCGGTGCGCATTTTCAGACGGGGATGAAAGCGACCACACCACCAGTCAATCTGGGCTTCCGGGGTGGTGTTCCGCGTGCCGCCACCCAACGTCACAACGCAGGGGTAGCGTCGGCAGGGATCGTATTCCGGGGGCAACTGCACCAGATAACGGATCGTTTCTGCCGGCTTGCCGGGCCCGGCCGGCACTTCGATCGTCAGCTCCAGGGGACGGTCGGCTGCAACATCGGCGGGACTTGGCGCCAACGGTGGCTTGATTTGCTTGACAATCCTGTCGAGGTATTCCGGTGCGCCGGCTTCCAGCTGTTCCAGTTCGGTGAGGATTTCCAGCCGCCTTTCCACACGCGGCGTCTGCAAATACTCGATCACCAGGGCCCGCGCCTGCACCATTGACTGGGCCTCGCCCAGGTTGGCGATGGCCGAACCGGCACCTACCATCCAGCCGCTGAGTGCCAGAGCCAGTTTCTGTTCGTCGCTTTGGTCGGGATCGTCGGCCAGGCGTGTAAAGGTGGACAGCCGATCGACATTGTTCAGGTCCAGGTCGTTTTTGAGCTCTTGGACAAACAGCTCGACAATGGTTTTTAGCTCGCCTTCGATGTCAGGTTGGGCCAACACCCGTTGGGCCAGGTCCATGGCCAGTTTGCCAGCGGCTTGCACGTTGGCCTGATCCTGATCCAGCTGTTTTTTCAAATCATTGGCTTCCACCAGAATCGCCGTGGCGATACCTATTCTGTCCTGCAGACGTGCCACCAGTCGGGCGGCGGTAACCGGCTGGCCGCTGTTGCGTCGCAACGCGGCTTCGTCCAGTGCCTGCCGGGCTATCTGGCCATTCAACAAGTCGCCACGCTTTTTCAACTCCTCTCGCAACCCGGGAAAATCGCGGCGGATGTCCTGCAACGCCTCTTCCGCTTGTTGGTACTTGCGTGCCTGGGCGTAGAAATCAACCAGCCTGATTCGCTCGTTGGCATCGTCGACGTCCTTGATCTGTCGTTCCAGCACGCGTGTCAGCACCTGAGTGGGTACCGACGAGAGTGCGACGAACATATTCCAGTGCCGCTCGGGGCCCACCGTATTTACCACGCCCTGCAATTCGACAAACCGTGGATTAATGCGGGTGATCCCCTGAATCACGGTTTCGGGTCCCCGCGTCGTGTCCGTGGTGATCAACCGACGCCCGTAATCGTCAAACGTTCCGATGTGCAGAATCTGGCCGATCTCGGATGACTCGCCATCGCCATCATGGGTCCGTTGCCAGATCTCAAACTCTTCCTCAAACAGTTCCAGCGGCACAATGTTGGCCACATTGAAACGCGACACAAAAGTTTGTCGCATTCCATCGTCAATCAGCACGATGCCGTAATTCGATGAATCGGAACTGATGCCCTGCGTGGTGACGCCCATCGAATCGAGACTGCCCACGCGACCGGGAATCCGGTGGCCGGTGGTCAGAATAACCGTCTCTGGTTCGTTCAGGCCCAGTTGTGCCTGAATCTCCGCGGGCTGCGGCAACCAGATGAGGATTGAGAGTGAAATTGCGATGGTCCGGTACAGATGCCCGTGCAGTCTGTTTCGCGGACCCGACTGGCGAGAAGTGTGATTCCTGCCACGTAACTGGTTTGCCATTGCCTTGTTGCCTCAATGGTTCCTGTGCCCCGACTCCATTGTACGATACGAAGGCTGCCTGCCGTCGCCGATTACAAGTCTTTTTGACAGCTATCGGAGATTTGCAAACAATCAACAGAGAAAGAAGTGAAGTTCCGTTCGTACGACAGACCTGAATTTTATGCCCGTCCGGTTTTCCTGCCCACAGTGTTCTTCCAAATTGACCGTGGGGCGTCAGTTCGCCGGCCAGCGGGGACGCTGCCCGAATTGCAAGGCCAAGGTCACGGTTCCGGCGATCGATATCGGCGACCCTGTGTCGACCGGCGATAATGATACTGGCAATTCGGCAGCGGACACTTTCGGGGATTCCGGCGTCAGCAGCGAACGGGGTGAAGTGTCATTGGCCGCCATTCCACGCCGCCGCCGCTCCTCCAGTGACTCATCCGCCTGGCTTGAGTTGATCCAGTTACCCAGGTGGGTGGTGTACGTGCAAGGCGCGTTGCTGGGCATCGTCGCCACGACGTTCTTTGTGTTCGGGCTGGCCGTCGGCAACAACACCAGCGGCGGAGGCCGGCTGGACGCGCAAACCTCCTCGTCCTGTGTCGTAGCGGGGCGTGTGTACTACGACCAGGGTCCAGAACGTCGCGCCGATTACGGCGCTGTTGTGATCCTGTTGCCAGTCGACAAAGCGCCTCAGGAACGACCCGATCCCGGTGGTTTGCGACCGATCGAATTCGAACCCATCAACAACCCCGCGATCGAAGTGATACGCGGGCTGGGCGGCAGCGTGGTTCGCGCGGACCCGAATGGCAAATTCGAAACGGAAGTGAAAGGCAGCAAAAGCTACTGGTTGTTGGTCATCTCGCGCAATCAGGCAGCTTCGACATCAAGGATCGGCAAGCAGACTCGATCAGAGCTGGGCGCTTATTTTTTTCCAATCGAAGACCTGCTGGGCGATCGCGCCTTCCAGTGGAGCAAGGTCCGTATTTCGGGGCCGTCCAGGGAATTACGAACAGTGACGTTTTAATCACAACGTCGAACGGCAGCGTATTCCTGGCGAGTCACTCTGTCTTTGCACGTCCTCACACTTCGTCATTTACCATTCCTTGTTGGATATTCGATATTCGAACGGAAACCCAGGCAACCGCAGAATGTCGAACAAGGAATGTCGAACAAGGAATGTCGAACAAGGAATGTCGAAGGCCGAAGTGAGAGGGCTCTTCGCGGAATTTAGTGG